>NZ_JBHYKM010000095.1:0-33392 GCF_042741435.1 Streptomyces sp. NPDC058955
GTTTTTTTTTTGTTTTTTTGCTTCTCTTTGGGGTTTGGGTTTATAAAAACACCAAACCAAACAAAAACACCCCCCCCCCCCCCCCCCCCCCCCCCCCCCGCTTTCGGCATGCCGCCGGGGGCGGCGAGCTGCGGTGATGCCCCTCAGTTCTTCCGTGCCACCACCAGTCGGCAGTTCGGGCTGCCGTCCGGGCGGGTGCCGAAGTCGGGGAGGGGGTGGTGGGTGACCTCGAAGCCGGTCTGTTGCAGGTGGGTGCGGACGTCCTGCAGGCGGAAGGTGCGGTAGTACATGACGAACGGGGGGCGCCAGAGCGTGTTGCGGAGGCGCATCGCCGCGTCGAAGGCCCAGAGGGTCCAGTAGGCGCGGGAGCCGACCGGGGGTGGGGCCGGGAGGGGGAAGGCGAAGGTGCCGCCGGGGCGGAGGGCGGCGTGGACCTGGGCGAAGAGGGTGCGCTGGGCGTCGGGGAGGAAGTGGCCGAAGGCGCCGAAGCTGACCGCCAGGTCGAAGGCGGGGGCGAAGGGGAGGGCCAGGGCGTCGGCGCGGACCAGGGTCGCGGCGGGGTGCCGGCGGCGGGCCTCGGCCAGCATGTTCGCACTGAAGTCGACGCCGGCGACGCGGCCCGCGCAGACCGAGCGGAGGACGGGGAGGCCCGCGCCGGTGCCGCAGCAGACGTCCAGGCCCGACTCGAAGGGGCCCAGCTCCTCCAGGGCGCCGGCCACCGCCGTGAGGATCCGGTCCGGGGTGCGGAAGGGGGTCGCGTCGAACTTGGGCGCCAGGAGGTCGTAGCCGTGCTCGACCGAGGACAGCGCCTGTCGGGTCAGTTCGCGGAGGGTCGGGCCCTGCGGGGTGAACATGGCACCGACTCTACGCAGCCGGGCGCCCGGACCGTCACAGGGCGCTGCGCACCTGCGGGGCGGGCCACGCCGGGGCGATCCCGGTGAGCTGGCAGACCAGCAGGTAGAGGGGGATCGGCGGGGTGTAGGGCGAGGTGCCGTCCGGGTGGTGGATCAGGCGCGGGCCGCGGTCGGGGATCTCGGAGCCGGGGGCGTAGCAGGCGGGCAGCGGCCAGACCAGGTCGAGGTCGGAGCCGGCCGGGACGAGCCACCACCACCAGTCGGTGTCGGCGTACACGCAGCCCTTGGCGGGCAGCCGGGAAAGGATCTTGAAGCCGAAGCGGGCGGGGACGCCGACGGCGTCGCAGCCGAGGCCGGTGTTCAGGCCGGTGGGGACCGCGAGGCGGGTGGCGGTCACGGAGGGGCGGCGGCCGGGGCCGTTCTCGGGGGAGCGGCGGGCGCGCGGGACCAGCAGGGTCGCCATGGACTTCAGCATGGCTCCCCCAGGACGAGGGGCAGCTCCGCCCAGACGATCTGGGCCGTGCCGTGGCCGGTGCGCTCGGCGCCCCAGGCCGCGCAGAGCGCGTCGACGATGAGGAGGCCGCGGCCGCGCTCGTCCGCGCCGCAGTCGCGTATCCGGGGGCCGGCGGGACCGCCCTCGTCCCGTACGGCGATGCGGAGGGCTTCGGCGCCCTCGCGGACCTCGCAGACGATCCGGCTGCTCGCGGTGTGCAGGACCGCGTTGGTGACGAGTTCCGAGACGACCAGGGCGGCCGTGTCGCGTATCTCGGGTCCGCAGCCCCAGAGGGTCAGCCGTTCCTCGGTGAGATGGCGGGCGCGGCTCACGGACTCGGTGCGGGCCGGCAGCTCGAAGGCCATGCGGCGCAGGGGCGCGCGCCGGAGGGTGTCCCGGTCGTGGGGATCGCGGTACCGGGTGTCGTGGGCGGCGGGATCGTGGCGGGTCTGCGGGCGCTGGGCCATGACTCGGGGGCTCATGAGACCTGAGGGCTGCGCGTTACCAGAGGCCACGACCGGTTCCTCACAACAGTGGGCAGGGCTGCCGTACGTCGCTGTCGCCGGGGCCCTGGGGCGCACCGGCGGCAGTCCGTACTGGTTCACCGGAACACTGTCCTCCTGACTCGGACACTTGGCAAGTGGCACTCTGAAAATTGCAGAGTGCTGTGTTCTCTCTGGCCCGGTCTCGTGGCACACTCATCGAAACAGCGCGTCGGGGAGGTCTGAGAGTGAGCGAGCCGCGGTCCGCCCCCACGGTGGGGCAGGTCGTCCTCGGCCGGCGTCTGCAGGATCTGCGCGAGCGCGCGGGTCTGAAGCGGGAGGAGGCGGCGAAGGTCCTCCACGTCGCCCCGGCCACCGTCCGCCGCATGGAGACCGCCGAGGTCGCGCTGAAGATCCCGTACGTCCAGCTGCTGCTGAAGACCTACGGGATCCCCGACGCCGAGGCGGAGGCGTTCGTCGCCCTCGCCGAGGAGGCCAACCTGCCCGGCTGGTGGCAGCGGTTCCACGACGTGCTGCCCGGCTGGTTCTCCATGTACGTCAGCCTGGAGGGGGCCGCGAGCCTCATCCGGTCCTACGAGCCCCAGTTCGTCCCCGGTCTGTTCCAGACCGAGGACTACGCCCGCGCCATTCTGCGCAGCGGAGCGGTCGGCGGCGGCGGCGACGCCGCCCGCGAAGAGGACATCGAACGGCATGTGGCCCTGCGCATGGAGCGCCAGTCCCTGCTGAGCAGGGAGGACGCCCCCAGGTTCTGGGTGATCATGGACGAGACGGTGTTCCGCCGGCCGGTCGGCGACGGGCCCGAGGTGATGCGCGACCAGCTCGACCGGCTGCTCGAAGCGTCCGAGCTGCCGAACGTCACCCTGCAGATCGCGGAGTTCGCGTCCGGCCACCACCCCGGCACGTACGGTCCCTTCGTCCTCTTCCGCTTCGCCATGCCCGAACTCCCGGACATGGTCTACAGCGAGTACCTGACCGGCGCCGTCTACCTCGACGCGCGCCCCGAGGTGGCGTCCCACCTGGAGGTCATGGACCGTATGGCGGCGCAGGCCGCGACTGCACAACGCACGAAGGAGATCCTCCGGGGTCTCCGCAAGGAGCTGTGAATGGATCGCATATACAACGGCATGCCCGCCGCGGAGCTCGGTGCCGAGGGATGGCACAAGCCCTGGAGCGGCGGGAACGGGGGCAACTGCGTGGAGGCCATGAAGCTGGCCGACGGCAGGGTCGCCGTGCGACAGTCCGCAGACCCTGAAGGACCCGCTCTCATCTACACCCACGGGGAGATCGCCGCGTTCATCGCGGGGGCCAAATCCGGTCAGGCTGACTTCCTGCTCACCTGACCCTTCCGCACCACGCCTACCGTCACGTAACTCTTGTAGCAGCGCCACCCGTTCGTCCCGACCAGGAGAGCCGACGATGACCCAGGACCCCGCATCCGCCCGCAGCGAGATCCGGATCGACACCAGCAAGCCGCACCCGGCGCGGATGTACGACTGGTTCCTGGGCGGCAAGGACAACTACCCCGTCGACGAGGAGATGGCCCGCCAGCTCCTCACCGTCGACGCCCGCGGCCGGGACATGGCCCGGGTCAACCGCGCCTTCATGCACCGCGCCATCCGCTGGCTCAGCGCCCACGGCGTGCGCCAGTACCTGGACGTCGGCACCGGGATCCCGACCGAGCCCAACCTGCACCAGATCGCGCAGGAGGCCGCGCCGGAGTCCCGGATCGTCTACTGCGACAACGACCCGATCGTGCTCGCGCACGCGGCCGCCCTGCTGCGCTCGACCCCCGAGGGGGCCACCGAGTACATCCAGGCGGACGCCCGCGACCCCGAGACCATCCTCGAAAGGGCCGGAAAGGTCCTTGACTTCGACAAGCCGATCGCGCTGTCGATGCTGGCGCTGCTCCACTTCCTGGGGGACGAGGACGGCGCCCACGACATCGTCGCCAAGCTCGTCGACCAGCTCGCCCCGGGCAGCTACCTCGTCCTCTCCCACGTCACCGGGGACTTCGACCCCGAGGGCGCGGCGAAGGCCGTCGGCATGTACAAGGCGCGCGGTCTGACCCTGCGGCCCCGCTCGCGCGACGAGCTCGCCGCCTTCTTCGACGGCCTGGAGTTCGTCGAGCCCGGCGTCTCCCTGACCGCCGAGTGGCACCCCGAGCTGGGCGAGCCGGTGCCGGTGCAGGGCGACGACCCGATCCCGGGCTGGGCCGCCGTGGCCCGCAAGCCCTGACCGCACACCGCACGTCCGCACGGGCCCGGGGAGTCCCTCCCCGGGCCCGGCGCGCGTCACGCCCGCAGGTACGCGAGCCCCGGGTGCGCGGCCGTGTAGCCGTCGAGCAGCCGGCGGGCCACCGCCACCGAGTCCACCAGCGGGTGCAGCGCGAACGCCTTCACCGCGTCCGCCCGCGCCCCGCTCGCCGCCGCCGCCAGCACCTCCCGCTCGACCGCCTTCACCGCCGACACCAGCCCCATGGCGTGGTACGGCAGCGGGTCCACCGCCACCGGACGGGCGCCGTTCGCGTCCACCAGGCACGGCACCTCGACCACCGCGTCCGCGTCGAGCCCCGGCAGCGTCCGCCCGTTGCGCACGTTCAGGATCAGCGTGGCCCGCTCGCCGCGCGCGATCGCCCGCATCAGCGCCAGCGCCACCTTCTCGTAGCCGCCCGACTCCAGGTCCTCCTCCGCCCGGTCGCCGGCCCCGGCCGCCTCCCGGTTGTGCGCCATGTAGGTCGCCTCCCGGTCGGCGAGCGTGCGGTGCCAGGCGTCCAGGGCGCGGGTCTCCGGCTTGCCGGCCGCCGCGTAGAAACCGGCCTGCTGGTCCAGGAGATAGGCGCCCCGGGTCTTCTCCGCGCCCCGGTAGGAGGCGACGGCCTCCCGGTTGAAGTAGTAGTAGTGCAGGTACTCGTTGGGCACCGCGCCCAGCGACCGCAGCCACTCGGTGCCGAAGAGCCTGCCCTCCTCGAAGGAGCCCAGCAGCGCCTCGTCCGCGAGGAGCCGGGGCAGCTCGTCCCGCCCGTCCACCCGCAGCCCGCGCAGCCACCCCAGGTGGTTGAGGCCCACGTAGTCGATCCACACCCGGTCCGGATCGGCGCCGAGGACCCGCGCCACCCGGCGGCCGAGGCCGACGGGGGAGTCGCAGATGCCGACGACCCGGTCGCCCAGGACCCGGGACATCGCCTCCGTCACCAGCCCCGCCGGGTTGGTGAAGTTGATGACCCAGGCGTCCGGGGCGAGCGCCGCGATCCGGCGGGCGATCGCGACGGCGACCGGCACGGTCCGCAGGCCGTACGCGATCCCGCCCGCGCCCACCGTCTCCTGGCCCAGCACCCCCTCGGCCAACGCCACCCGCTCGTCGGCCGCCCGGCCCTCCAGGCCGCCGACCCGGATCGCCGAGAAGACGAAGTCCGCGCCGCGCAGCGCCTCGTCGAGATCGGTGGTGGCCGTGACGGCGGGCGCGTCCGGCACCCCCTCGGCCTGCTCGGCCAGCACCCGCGCGATGGCCGTCAGCCGGTCCCCGTCGAGATCGTGCAGGGTGACGTGGGTGATCCGCCCCTCGGCGTGGTCGCCGAGCAGCGCGCCGTACACCAGCGGCACCCGGAACCCGCCGCCTCCGAGAATCGTCAGTCGCATGCTCCGTACGCTACTCGGACACCCCCGCCGGACGGCCCGAACCGGCCCCGGCGTCCACGCCGCCGTCCGCATCCCGGGCGGCGGGGCCCCGTCCCGGGCGGCGGGACTGGGGGAGAATGACGGCATGTCCCGACGCAAGACCCGGCCCCGTCCGTCCGCGCCCGCCCCGGCGGTCACCGCCGACACGCCCTGCCCCTGCGGCCTCGACGCCCGCTACGGCGCCTGCTGCGGCCGCTTCCACAGCGGTACGGCGGGCACCGCGCCCACCGCCGAACTCCTGATGCGCTCCCGCTACAGCGCCTTCGTCGTCGGCGACGTGCCCTATCTGCTGCGCACCTGGGCCCCGGAGACCCGGCCCGGCACCCTCGACCTGGACCCCGGCATGCGCTGGAAGGGCCTGGAGATCCTGGGCACGACCGACGGCACCGCCTTCCACCGGAGCGGCACGGTGACCTTCCGGGCCCGGTACGCGCACGGCGGCGAGGCCGGTGCGCTGCACGAGCGCAGCCGCTTCACCCGCCACGACGGTGCCTGGGTGTACGTCGACGGGGACTTCCTCGACGACTGACCGGCCCGCCGGCGCCTACCAGACCAGGACGCCGCCGTTCACCTCGCGGGCGCGGTGGGCGGCGGCGACGATGTTGTCGAAGCGGGCGGTGACGTACTCCAGGGTGTAGCCGCTGTGCTCGGCGAGGGCGGGCAGGTGCGGGCGGACCGTCGCGCACTCGGCCAGGAACTCCCCGAGCTCCTCGGGCTGGACGCGCAGGTCGTAGCCGTCGAGGAGCGGGAAGAACCGCGCGCCGAGGGCACGCATCGCGGGGGATCCCCACAGCGTGGTGCGGCTCCGCTCGAAGCCCGCCAGATCGCGGCCGTTCGGCGGGTCCTTCAGCAGTCGTTCGGTCCCGTCGGGGTCGACGACGAAGGTGTGGACGAGAAGGCTCATGGGCCCGATCCTCACCGGTCCCGGACCCCTTCGGCCAGCGGTTTTCGGCCCGGACGTCAGCCCCCCCGAAGCGACCGTCACCCCCGTGTCAGCCCCGCGAGGCGACCGCCGCCCCCTCGCGTCAGCTGCGAGCGGCGACCGCCGCCCGGTCGTCCGCGCGGTCGGCCGGGATGCCGGTGGAGAGGTCCTCCGCCACGGCCTTCTTCGCGATGGCGTCGCAGGCGGCGCGGAGATCGGGGCCGCTGGGGCGGCCGCGTTCCTGCTCCAGGCGGGAGGAGAGCCAGTCGCCCCAGGCGCGGGTGATGACCTCGGCCTCGCGGGCGCCGGCCGCCGTGTGCGAGAGGAGGTTGCCGTCCCGGGTGAGGAAGCCCTCGTCGACCATCCGGTCGAAGGCCGGGAGGAGGACCTCCGGCGGCAGCCGCCGGCTCGCCGCGATCAGCCCGAGGCTCGCGTGCCCGACCGTCCGCGTGTACAGCTCCACCTGCATGACCGCCCAGGCGCCGGCCGTGTCGAGGCGGGTGTCGGAACTCGCCACGATCCGGCGGGCGGTGTCCATGTCCATCCGGCGCAGCAGCCGTCCGACGGAGAGTTCCAGGAGCTTCGCCGAGTCGCCGCTGCCGGTGGGGGAGGCGAAGCCCTCGCCCATGTCGGGGGCGGCCTCCCGGACCGTGTCGCGCAGCTTCACCTGCTTGAGGAAGAGGGCGACGACGAAGCCGACGACGGCGACCGGCACGGTCCACAGGAAGACGGTGTGCAGGGTGTCGGCGTAGGCCCGGACGATCGGTTCGGCGATCCCGCCGGGCAGGGCGTGCAGCCCCTGCGGGCTCTGCGCGGCCCGTGCGACGGTCTGCGGGTCGATGCCGACGGGCCCGGCGAGGACGGACGCCTCGGCGACGCCGGTGGTGAGGTTGGGCTTGAGGGCGTTGGTGTAGATCGTGCCGAAGACGGCGGTGCCGAAGGAGCTGCCCAGGGTGCGGAAGAAGGTGACGCCGGAGGTGGCGGTGCCCAGGTCGGCGTAGTCGACGGTGTTCTGCACGGCGATGGTGAGCACCTGCATGCAGAGGCCGATGCCGGCGCCGAGCACGAACATGTACAGCGATTCCAGCCAGGTGTCGGTGTTCTGGTCCATCAGCGACAGCAGATAGAGCCCGAGGCCCATCACGGCGCAGCCGATGATGGGGAAGATCCGGTAGCGCCCGGTCTTGCTGACCACGTTGCCGCTGTAGATCGAGGCGATGAGCAGGCCGATGACCATCGGCAGCGTCCGGATGCCGGAGACCGTCGCCGAATCCCCGTCCACGTACTGCAGATAGGTCGGCAGGAAGGTCATCGCGCCGAGCATCGCGAAGCCGACGACGAAGCTCAGCACCGAGCAGACGGTGAAGACGGGGTTGCGGAACAGCCGCATGGGCAGCATGGGTTCGGCCGCCCGGGCCTCCACCCAGCAGAACAGGCCGAGGGCGACCAGGCCGCCGACGAAGAGCCCGATGATGACGCCGGAGCCCCAGGCGTACTCGTTCCCGCCCCAACTGGTCGCGAGGATCAGGGCGCTGGAGCCGACCGCGACCAGCGCGATGCCGAGGTAGTCGATGACCGGCCGGCTCGCCGAGCGGACCGAGGGGATCGTCCGGGCGGCGGCGATGACCACGAGGATGGCGATCGGCACGTTCACGTAGAACGCCCAGCGCCAGCTGGCGTGGTCGGTGAACAGGCCGCCGAGCAGCGGCCCGATGACCGTCGAGACGCCGAACACGGCGCCGATCGCGCCCTGGTACTTGCCGCGTTCGCGCAGCGGGATCACATCGGCGATCAGCGCCATCGAGGTGACCATGAGACCGCCGGCGCCGACGCCCTGGAGACCGCGCCAGACGATGAGCAGCGTCATGTTGGTGGCGAGGCCGCAGAGGAAGGAGCCGGTGATGAAGACGACCGCCGAGATCTGGAAGATCACCTTGCGGCCGAAGAGGTCGCCGAACTTGCCGACCAGGACCGTCGCCACGGTCTCCGCGAGGAGGTAGGAGGTGACGACCCACGACATGTGGGCCGCGCCCCCGAGGTCCGCGACGATCGTGGGCAGGGCGGTGCCCACGATGGTCTGGTCGAGCGCGGCCAGGAGCACGCCGAGCATGATCGTGCCGAACACGATGTTGCGGCGGCGGCCGTCGAGCACGGGCGGTGCGGGCGCGGCCGGGGGCGCGGGTGCTGCGTCGCTGGTCGTGGTCACCCTCGCAGCGTCACACCGGGCCGCCGGGGCTGCGCGCGGGGTGCCGCCGAACGGGCGACGCCGTCAGGGGCGTACCGGCAGGGTCGGGTGGTGCTTGGCCAGGATCTTGTTGGCGCGGGCGAGAGCGGCGAGCGCGTGCTCGCGGTCGGCCCGGTCCTCCGCGCAGAGCGGTCCGCGGAAGCGGTAGACCTCGCGCGCCGCGCAGTCCGCCTCGATCTCCGCCTGGAGGACGTGCGCGGGCAGACAGGAGCCGATGAGGGCGGCCACGCGGTCGGGGATCGGGACGGGGACGAGGGGGGAGGGCGAGGCGATCACGGGTCAGTCCTAGCGGGTGGTGGGGGCGGACGGGAAGGGCTCTCACCTCCATACGTACCGGATGGCGGGAGCGGTTCCGGTACGGCTCCGGCGCCGGTGTGCGACGGGGGCGCCCGGCCCGCCCGCGGTGCGCGGGCGCACCCGCCGGGCACCCCGGGGTCCGGGTGATCGCGGGCGCGGGCGTTCCCGCAGGTACGGGGCACGGCGCCGGCCGGGCTTTCCGCACGGACCCTGCGCATCGGGGGCGCCGGCGGCCGGCGGCGGGGCCGCGCGGGCGCGGCGCAAGCCCTCGGACGGCGCTCGCGGTGTGAAGGAAATCACGTGGCGCCGAGGCGTCCCGCCCGGGACGATCGTCAGCTCAGCACGTCCGACAGGTCGTACGAGACGGGCTCGTCGAGCTGCCCGTAGCCGCAGGACTCCGGGGTGCGGTCCGGGCGCCAGCGCTTGAACTGCGCGGTGTGCCGGAAGCGGTCGCCCTCCATGTGGTCGTAGCCGACCTCGCAGACCCGCTCCGGCCGCAGCGCCACCCACGACAGGTCCTTCTTCCCCGACCAGCGGCTGGGCGCGCCCGGCAGCCTGGCCCCCTCGTGCGCGGCCTCCTCGGCCCAGGCGGCCCACGGGTGCCCGTCCGGCGGGTCCATCCGCAGCGGTTCCAGCTCCTCGACCAGCTCGGCCCGGCGCCGCGCGGTGAAGGCGGCGCAGACGCCGACGTGCTGGAGGGCGCCCCGGTCGTCGTAGAGGCCGAGGAGGAGCGAGCCGACGACGGGGCCGCTCTTGTGGAAGCGGTAGCCGGCCACGACGACGTCGGCGGTCCGCTCGTGCTTGATCTTGTACATCAGCCGGGCGTCCGGCCGGTAGGGCAGGTCGAGCGGCTTGGCGATCACGCCGTCGAGCCCGGCCCCCTCGTACTGCTCGAACCAGCGCGCGGCCAGCTCGGGGTCCCGGGTGGCGGGGGCGAGGTGGAGCGGGGCGGTGGTGCCGTCGAGCATCCGCTCCAGGGCCTCGCGGCGCTCGGCGAGCGGGGTGTCGAGGAGGGCGTCGTCGCCGAGGGCGAGCAGGTCGAAGGCGACGAAGCGGGCCGGGGTGGTCTCGGCGAGCGTCCGGACCCGGGAGTCCGCCGGGTGGATCCGCTCGCTCAGCCGGTCGAAGTCGAGCCGCCCGCCGTGCTCGACGACGATCTCGCCGTCCACCACGCAGCGCTCCGGCAGTCGCTCCCGCAGCGCCTCGACGAGTTCGGGGAAGTACCGGGTGAGGGGCTTGCCGGTGCGGCTGCCGATGACCAGCTCGGGTCCGTCGCGGTGGACGATCGCCCGGAAGCCGTCCCACTTGGCCTCGTACTGCATCCCGGGCGGAATCTTCTTCACGGCCTTGGCGAGCATGGGCTTCACGGGCGGCATCACCGGCAGATCCATGGGTCGATTGTCCGGTATGCGCCATGTGTCGGCGAGCCCTAGGGTGGCGCCCATGGCAGGCAAGACGGCAGCGGTGGAGGTGGAGGCCGGCGGGCGCACCGTCCGCGTCTCCAACCCGGACAAGATCTACTTCCCGGAGCCCGGCTACACCAAGCTCGACATGGTGCGCTACTACCTCGCCGTCGGCGAGGGCATCACCCGCGCCCTGCGGGACCGGCCCACCACCCTGGAGCGCTACCCCGACGGGGTGACGGGGGAGTCCTTCTTCCAGAAGCGGGCCCCCAAGTACCTCCCCGACTGGATCCCCACCGCGCACATCACCTTCCCCAGCGGCCGGTCCGCCGACGAACTCTGCCCCACCGAGCCGGCCGCCGTGCTCTGGGCCGCCAACCTGGGCGCCGTCACCTTCCACCCCTGGCCGGTGCGGCGCGGGGACACCGACCATCCGGACGAGCTCCGCCTCGACCTCGACCCGCAGCCCGGCACGGACTACTCCGACGCGGTCCGCGCCGCCCACGAGCTGCGGGCCGTCCTCGGCGAGTACGGGCTGCGCGGCTGGCCCAAGACCTCCGGCGGGCGCGGTCTGCACGTCTTCGTCCCGATCCGCCCCGACTGGACCTTCGTCCAGGTCCGGCGGGCGGCCATCGCCGCCGGACGGGAGCTGGAGCGGCGGATGCCGGACCGGGTCACCATGAAGTGGTGGAAGGAGGAGCGCGGCGAGCGGATCTTCGTCGACTACAACCAGACGGCCCGCGACCGCACGATCGCCTCCGCCTACTCGGTCCGCCCGAAGCCGCACGCCCCCGTCTCCGCCCCGCTGCGCTGGGACGAGATCGACGACGCGGTGCCGGAGGACTTCGACATCCGCACCATGCCGGCCCGGTACGCCGAGCTGGGCGACGTGCACGCGGACATGGACGACGAGCGCTTCGACCTGGAGCCGCTGCTCGAACTGGCCCGGCGCGACGAGGCCGAGCACGACCTCGGGGACCTGCCCTATCCGCCCGAGTACCCGAAGATGCCCGGCGAGCCGAAACGGGTCCAGCCGAGCCGGGCGAAGAAGTCCGCGGAGACGGGTCGGGACGCGCCCGACGAGCCGCATTGATCGGACGTTGACGGTGTGTTTAGCGCCCCGCGTCAGGGTGGAGCCATGCAGACCGACACCGACGTCCTGACCTTCCCGGCCCCCCGCCCCGCCGCCGACCTCGCCTGGCGCGAGGACGCGCTGTGCGCCCAGGCCGGACCCGAGTTCTTCTTCCCGGCCCCCGGCTCCTCGACCCGCGAGGCCAAGCAGCTCTGCGGCGCCTGCGAGGGGCGCGTCGCCTGCCTGGAGTACGCGCTCGCGCACGACGAGCGGTTCGGGGTGTGGGGCGGGCTCTCCGAGAAGGAGCGGCTCAGGCTGCGGCGCACGCAGCGCTCCTGAACCGCTCCCAGGGAGTGCGCGGGGCTCAGCCCGCGGCGCGCGCGGCCATCCGGGCCTTGCGGGCGGCGAGCTTCGCGTCGAACTTCGTGGCCTCCGAGTCGAGGCCGTTCATGAACAGGCCCAGCTCCTCCTGGGCGCGCAGCCCGTCGGGGCCGAGGCCGGTGATGTCCAGGACCTTCAGGTGGCGGAGCACCGGCTCCAGGACGTCGTCGTGGTGGATGCGCATGTTGTAGATCTCGCCGATCGCCATCTGGGCGGCGGCCCGCTCGAAGCCGGGGATGCCGTGGCCGGGCATCCGGAAGTTGACCACCACGTCGCGGACGGCCTGCATGGAGAGGTCGGGGGCGATCTCGAGCGCGGCCTTGAGCAGGTTGCGGTAGAAGATCATGTGCAGGTTCTCGTCGAGCGCGATGCGGGCGAGCATCCGGTCGCAGACGGGGTCGCCGGACTGGTGGCCGGTGTTGCGGTGCGAGATACGGGTGGCGAGCTCCTGGAAGGCCACGTACGCCACCGAGTGCAGCATCGAGTGGCGGTTGTCCGACTCGAAGCCCTCGCTCATGTGCGACATCCGGAACTGCTCCAGCTTGTCCGGGTCGACGGCGCGGGAGGCGAGCAGGTAGTCGCGCATGACGATGCCGTGCCGGCCCTCCTCCGCGGTCCAGCGGTGCACCCAGGTGCCCCAGGCGCCGTCGCGGCCGAAGAGGCTGGCGATCTCGTGGTGGTAGCTCGGCAGGTTGTCCTCGGTGAGGAGGTTGACCACGAGCGCGATCTTCCCTATGTCCGTGACCTTGGACTGGGCCGGGTCCCACGCCTCGCCGTCCTCGAAGAAGCCCGGGAAGTTCCGGCCGTCCGACCACGGCACGTACTCGTGCGGCATCCAGTCCTTGACGACCTTCAGGTGCCGGTTGAGCTCCTTCTCCACCACCTCTTCCAGCGCGTACAGCAAGCGCGCGTCGGTCCACCCTGCCGAGCTGCCGAGGTGGGGAGAGGTGAGCGTCACGGGGACTCCTGGGGACGGAGAGGAGAGCGGAAAGAACTACCTACGGCTTCGTAGGTTACGACTCCGTAGGTTAAGGCCCCGTAAGGCGGCGACCAAGCCCCGTATCAATGTTGTCCGGTTACGTTCCGTTATGTGCGCAGCTCGGGCCCGGCAAAAGAGATGCAGGTCACGTCGGGGCCGGTCACCCGTGAACAACTGATCGGCTACTCAGAGCAGATGGTCGGCGGCGCCGGACTTCACCGCGGAGATCAGCGCGCGCAGCGCCTCGACGGAGTCGCTGACGTACTCGCCGGGGGCCAGGGTCGAGCCGATGTAGGCCCGGCCGGCGTCGTCGAGGCCGAAGCGGAAGCAGTTCGCCCCCTCGCTGCAGAAGGCGTCGCCCCAGGCGATCGCGCCGGCCGGGACGGACGGGATGGCGGAGGGGGCGGACGTCGTGACGTTCATGGTGTCGGGCATGGTGCGGGTCCTTCACAGGTCCTGGGCTATCGAGCGGATGAACGCGCGGGAGTCGGCGGTGGACAGGGCGAGTCCGCGCAGCCGTTCCAGCAGGCCCCGGTACCGGCGCAGCTTCATGTCGGCGTCGAGGAGGATCGAGCCGTGCGAGGAGTCGAGCTGGACGGTGTCGAGTTGCGGCACGGGCGCGGACACATAGCTGAACGACTGTCCCGCTCCGGGGAAACCCCCGGCGGCGAACGGGATGACCCGCACGGTGACGGTGGCCCGCTCCGACTGCTCCAGGATGTGCTCCAGCTGCGCCCGGGCGACCTTCGGGCCGCCGAACTGCATGCGCAGCGCCGCCTCGTGGATCACGGCCTCGTACGGCACCGGCCGGTCCAGGGTCTGCTGGCGGCGCAGCCGCAGGGCGAGCCGGGCCTCCAGGTCCGGTCCCGGCAGCGGCGGCACGGCGGTGTCGAAGACCGCCCGCGCCTGTTCCTCGGTCTGCAGCAGGCCGGGCACGTGGGTGGTCACCGCGGTCGCCAACTCGGCCGCGTGATACTCCAGTTCGGCGATGTCCAGGAGGGCGGGCGGGAGCAGTCCGCGGTGCTCCTCCCACCAGCCGCGGTCCCGCTCCTGGGCCATGGCGGCGAGCAGGTCCACCAGGGCGGTGTCGGGGC
Organism: Streptomyces sp. NPDC058955; assembly: GCF_042741435.1. Taxonomy (NCBI): domain Bacteria; kingdom Bacillati; phylum Actinomycetota; class Actinomycetes; order Kitasatosporales; family Streptomycetaceae; genus Streptomyces; species Streptomyces sp. NPDC058955. The sequence continues at coordinate 13,918 of NZ_JBHYKM010000095.1, forward strand.
AGCCGTAGTTGAAGGCCAGGGTGCGCACCCGCTCGGGGCTGATGCCGAAGCGGCCGGACTCGACGTTCGGGATGCGGGTGCGGTCGACGCCCAGGAGGGCGGCGGCCTGCTGGGCCGACATCCCCGACTGTTCGCGCAGCTTGCGCAGTTCGGCGCCGAGCCGCTGCTGGCGTGCGGTGGGGCTGCTCCTGGGTGGCACGTCGATCTCCCTCGTCCTGCCGGGCGGCCCCCTGCCGCCCGTTCCCGCGCCGCCGTTCGCCCGTTGTCCGGAAACGACGCCACTACCCGCAAGTAGTAGCACCGTGCTCCGCTTCTGCGCTACGGTCGGTAGTGCAAGTCTCACACGGGGCGACCGTCGACCGTGTGCAGAGCACCCCCATGCACAGGAAATGTGAGCAATCCGATGAAGGGCGCCCTGCGTTGCCTTCCGGCCGCCGTCACGGCCGCCGGGCCCATACCCCCCGCCGCGGAGAACCTCAGCTACTCGATGCTGCTCCCCGGCGGCGCCTACTGCGCGGGCCTCGCCCGCGAGGCCGTCCGCGGCCTCCTCACCCGCCACGGACTCGCCGGACTGCGCGAGACCGCCGCCCTGGCCGCCTCCGAACTCGTCGCCGCCGCCTACCGGTTCACCCCCGACCGGGAGATGGCGCTGCGCGTCCGCTGGCAGTTCGACGCCCTGCGGATCGTGGTCTACGACCAGCATCCGCTCCACCGTAGGCCCGACGCCGCCGAACAATGCCGCGACCGCCGCAGCCGCAGCATGTGGCTGCTGGCCGCGGCGGTCGAGGAACACGGCGGGGACTGGGGACTCGCCCCCGCCCTCACCCCGGACGGAGGCACCAAGTCCTGGGCGTTACTCCACCTTTGACCCCGACACCGCACGGAGCTCCTCCGCCGACGTCGGCCGCAGGCGGCCGTCGAGGAGCAACCGGCGCGTCAGCCCCAGCGACTCCAGGAATGTCAGGTCGTGACTGGCCACGACCAGCGCCCCCTCGTACGCGCGAAGGGCCGCCGTCAGCTTCCGCACCGACGCCATGTCCAGGTTGTTCGTCGGCTCGTCCAGCAGCAACAGCTGCGGAGCGGGCTCCGCGAGCAGCAGCGCCGCCAGCGTCGCCCGGAACCGCTCCCCGCCCGACAGACTGCCCACCGGCTGGTCCGCCCGGGCGCCCCGGAACAGGAACCGCGCGAGCCGCGCCCTGATCGCGTTCCCCGACGCCGCGGGCGCGAACCGGGCCACGTTCTCCACGATGCTCAGCCCGTCGTCCAGGACGTCGAGCCGCTGCGGCAGGAAGCGGAGCGGCACCAGCCGCTCCACCTCGCCCGACACGGGTTCCAGCTCCCCGGCGATCGTCCGCAACAGCGTGGTCTTGCCGGCCCCGTTACGGCCCACCAGCGCGATCCGCTCCGGGCCCCGCAGCTCGAACCCTCCGTCGACCCGCGCCCCGTACCGCAGCTCCAGGTCCTGGATCCGCAGCACCTCGCGCCCCGCCGGCACCGAGGTGTGCGGCAGCTCGACCCGGATCTCGTCCTCGTCCCGCACCGCCTCCACCGCCACGTCGAGCCGCTCCCGCGCCTCCGCGAGCCGGTCCGCGTGCAGATTGCGGTGCTTGCCCGCCGAGACCTGCGCCGAGCCCTGCCGGGTGTGGGCCACGACCTTCGGCACGACCTTGTTCTCGAAGCTCTTCTGCGCGTACCGCCTGCGGCGTGCCAGCTTCATCCCGGCGTCGGCCAGTTCCCGCCGCTGCCGCTGGACGTCCGCCTCGGCGACCCGCACCATCCGCTCGGCCGCCTCCTGTTCGGCCGCGAGCGCCTCCTGGTACGCCGACCAGGGGCCGCCGTACCAGCTCACCCCGCCCTCGTGGAGGTCGGCGATCTGGTCGACCCGCTCCAGGAGTTCCCGGTCGTGGCTGACCACCACCAGCACTCCGGACCAGCTCTCCACCGTCTCGTAGAGGCGCGAACGGGCGTACATGTCCAGGTTGTTGGTGGGTTCGTCGAGCAGCAGCACATCCGGCCGGGCCAGCAGCAGCGCCGCGAGGCGCAGCAGCACGGACTCGCCGCCGGACACCTCGCCGACCGTGCGGTCCAGGCCGATCGAGCCCAGACCGAGCCGGTCGAGCGTGGCCAGCGCCCGCTCCTCCACGTCCCAGTCGTCGCCGATGACGGCGAAGTGCTCCTCGGCCGGGTCGCCCGCCTCGACGGCGTGCAGCGCGGCCCGTTTCCGGTCGACGCCGAGGATCTCGTCGACCCGCCGGCCGGTGTCCAGGACCAGGTTCTGCGGGAGATGGCCGATCTCGCCGGCCGCCCGCACGGCCCCGGCGGTGGGGGTGAGCTCCCCGGCGAGGAGCCGGAGCAGGGTGGACTTCCCCGAGCCGTTCGTCCCGACCAGACCGGTGCGGCCGGGGCCGACCGTCACCTTGAGGTCGTCGAAGACCTCGGTGCCGTCCGGCCAGGAGAAGGAGAGCGAGGTGGTGGAGAGAAAGACGGGGTGATGTGACACGAGGGCCTCCGGTGCCGCGAGCACGGTTCGAGCGTGGGCGTGGTGCGACGCGTGAGACACCGGGGCGCGGGCAGCGTGGGGAACGGCTCGTCCACCGAGGTCGAGAACGGCACGCACGGCACGGGGCTCGCGCGCGGCACGGTGTCTCGGGACCTCAGATGAACAACGTTCCTTCTCCGATCGGGAGGCGATGCGACCTCACCGACGGTAGGACCCCGCGGGCGGGGGGACAACCGGTTTTCGGTCGACCGGCTAGGGAAGGTCGCCCAGGAGCGCGGCCAGGTCCCGGTCCCAGTCCAGGTACTGGTGCTCGCGTCCGGCCGGCACCAGGTGCTGCGAGCGCTCCAGGAAGCGGCGCAGCTCCGAGGTGCGCACATGGACCATCGCCACGCCCTCCGGGGCGTGGAACTCCACCACGGTGCGGTCGTACCCGTACGGACGGAGCCGTACGTCCCCGTCGCCGGCGGGCCGTTCGACCCCCTGGGCCAGCAGCTCACGGGCGAAGGCCCAGGAGACCTCGACGCCCTCCAGGGTGGCCGGCGGCGGGAAGGCCATGCTGACGGCGTACGGATCCTCGCGGTCGTAGCGCAGGGTGGCGGGGACGGTCTCCATCCGGGGCGCGGAAGCGACCAGGCGGGCCTGGACGGGCTGCTCGATCACGGCGGACACGGCGGGCTCCTCTCGCGCGGTTGCGATCCTGTGCGTCTCCCCGACACCAGGGCACCTGACACCCATCAAGACGAGCGGAACCGCCGGAACGTGCACCGGACCCCTACGTGAGGTGCGTCACCGCCCCGTACCGGAACCGGCCCAGGCCCTGTCCTAGCGCTCCTCCGCCACGTCGTCGTCGGGTTCCGCGCAGGGGCCCGAGTGGTCGCAGTACGGCTGGTTCGCCGAGGCCCCGCAGCCGCAGAGCAGCACCCGGGTCTCGTGCCGGACCCCCTGCTCGCCCGCGACCATCAGATCGCCCCGCACCACCAGCTGGCCCGACGGGTTCCGCCGCACGCTGGTCGGCGCGTCCGGCGTCTCCTCCGCGCCTCCGCCCGCCACCGGGTGGTACTGGAGCGCCCCCGACGGACAACGCCGGATCACCTCGGCCACCCGCTCCGGCGCGGCCGCGTCCGGCAGCACCCACGGGCGGCGGGACAGGTCGAAGACCTCGGGCAGACCGTGGACGCACTCGGCCGCGTGCAGGCAGCGGCGCGGCTCGAACGTGACGGTGATGCCCTCGCCGTCGTACTCCTTCAGCCGCGGCTTCCCGGCGATCGGGGACTCCGTCGCCTCCGGCGCCGCCGTTGGCGTGTCTGCCGTTCCCTCGGTCATGCGCCCAGCCTAGGAACGCCCGCCGTGCCCCGCACCCCGGCGGAGCCGGACCGGGCCCCGCACCGGACGCCCTCTGGACGGACCCCGGCCGCCGCCGCTAGCTTCCGGCGCCATGACACCTGTGCGAAAGATGCGAACGGCGCGACGCACGATGACGGCGGGACTGGTGGGGGCGGCGCTGGCGCTCGCCCTCGCGGCCCCCGCGCGGGCCGGGGAGACCCCCGCGGCCCCCGCCGCCGCCACCTCCGCGGACGGCTGGCGGCTCACCCCCACCGGGACCGACGTCCGCTTCCGGGGCCTGGCCGCGGTGGACCGCGGCACCGCCTGGGCCGCCGGCTCCAAGGGCACCGTCCTGCGCACCACCGACGCGGGCCGCACCTGGCGGAACGTCTCGCCCGCCGGCGCCGAGGGCCTGGAGCTCCGCGACGTCGAGGCGTTCGACGCCCGCCGGGCGGTCGTCCTCGCCATCGGCGAGGGCGAGGCGTCCCGGCTGCTGCGCACCGAGGACGGCGGCGCCACCTGGACCGAGACCTTCCGCAACACCGACCCGCGCGCCTTCTACGACTGCGTGACCTTCCTCGACCGCCGCCACGGCCTCGCCCTGAGCGACCCGGTCGACGGGAGGTTCCGCATCCTCTCCACCCGCGACGGCGGCCGCAGCTGGGAGGTCCTGCCGGACTCCGGGATGCCCGCCGCCCTCCCCGGCGAGGCGGGCTTCGCCGCGAGCGGCCAGTGCCTGGTCACGGCGGCGACCGGCGGGCAGGACGTCTGGTTCGCGACCGGCGGCGCCGCCACCGCCCGCGTCTTCCACTCGGCCGACCGGGGCCGCACCTGGACCGTCACCGACAGCCCGGTCCCGGCCGGCGACCCGGCCAGGGGCGTCTTCGCGCTCGCCTTCCGCGACCGCCACCACGGCCTCGCGGTCGGCGGCGACTACCGCACCGGACAGCCGTCGCCGCTTGTCGCCGCCGTCACCGCCGACGGCGGCCGGGACTGGACCCCGGCCGGCACGCCCCCGCCCGCCTACCGCTCCGGCGTCGCCTGGCTCCCGCACACCAGGGCCGCCGCCCTCGCCGTCGGACCCACCGGCACCGACCTCACCCGCGACGGCGGCCGCACCTGGCGGACCGTGGACACCGGCTCGTACGACACCGTGGACTGCACCCCGGACGGCGGCTGCTGGGCCTCCGGCGAGAAGGGCCGGATCGCCACCCTCGACCGCCCGTGAGGCACCGGGTCAGGCCGGCGGCTGCTCGCGGTACCCGGCCAGGCCCTCGACGGTCTTCGACGCGTAGAACTCGGTGATCCGGTACGCGCACACGCCCTCGGCGCTGAAGGGGTCGGCCGCCGCGATCCGCTCGATCGCGGCCCGGTCGACCCCGGCCGCCAGGATCACCCCGCCGTCCCGCGGGTTCTTCCGCCCCGAGGCGAGGAACACCCCGGCGGCGTACTGCTCGTCCAGCCAGGCGATGTGCGCGTCCATGAGGGCGTCCGCCCGCTCGACGGGCGCCGTGTAGGTCAATTCGAGTACGAACATGCGTGCAAGGCTACCGGCGGGGCCCGCCCCGGCGATCAGTCCTCGGGGATCACGGAGGGCTGCTCGAAACGGTGCTCCGCAGGCTTCAGCACTTCGTAGAGATAGCCGAAGTACGAGGTCTCCGCCGTGCCCGTGAGCACCCCCAGCAGGAAGGCGGCGCACCCCGGCCCGTGCCGCTCCCACAGCGGGCCGCGCCCCTCGTTGTAGAGGACGGGCCACTCGTCGGGGTGCGCGTCCGGCCGCACCAGCCAGTACAGGAACGCCCCCGAGCCCTCCTCGAACGCCCACGGCACCACCCGCGCCCCCGGCTCCCTCAGCTCGGCGGGCCACTCGTCGTCCTCCCACTCCCGCAACGACTCCAGGATCTCGACCCGTTCGGCGGCCTGCGCGACCAGATCGCGGTGGGCGCGGCCGGCGTCCGGCGTCAGCAGCCAGACCGTCTCGTCGAAGACCCCGGGGCCGTACGTCTCGACCAGCCGCTTGTAGTCGGCGGGAAGCGCCACCCCGAGCGCACGCTCGGTGCCCGCCCAGTCCACGGCGGGCGGCGGTGCGGCGGGCGGCGGGCAGAGGCGTACGAGAGCGTCGATCGCGGTCATCCCGGGAAGCTACCGCACCCCGCCGACACGGCCGCCGGACGCCTCCGCCGTAGGGTGGCCGCATGGGGATCATCGGGGTACCGGCGGACTGGCCCGCCGACGAGGAGACGGCGCTGGACGTCCAACGCGCGCTGCGCGGACGGCTCGTGCTGGACGAGGAGGGCCCGGCGCCGGGCGAGGGACACGTCACCGGGCTCGACGTGGCGTACGACGACGAGCGCGACCTCGTCGCCGCCGCGGCCGTGGTCCTGGACGCCCGGACCCTCGCGGTCGTCGAGGAGGCGACCGCCGTGGGACGCGTCTCCTTCCCGTACGTCCCCGGACTCCTCGCCTTCCGCGAGATCCCCACCGTGCTGGCCGCCCTCGACGCCCTCGCCGCCGACCCCGGCCTCCTCGTCTGCGACGGCTACGGCCTCGCCCACCCCCGCCGGTTCGGGCTCGCCGCCCACCTCGGCGTGCTCACCGGCCGGCCCGCGATCGGCGTCGCCAAGAACCCGTTCACCTTCGCCTACGAGCAACCCGGCCCGGACCGGGGCGACTTCGCGCCGCTGCTCGCCGACGGCGAGGAGGTCGGGTGGGCGCTGCGCACCCGGAGCGGGGTCAAGCCCGTCTTCGTCTCCGTCGGCCACCGGATCTCCCTCGGCAACGCCTGTGCCCACACCCTCGCGCTCACCCCCCGCTACCGGATCCCGGAGACCACCCGGCACGCCGACGCCCTCTGCCGGCGCGCCCTCGACGAGGCCCGGGCGTCATGGCGTCCGCGTACCAGGCGCGTCTGAGTACCCGTACGGATGCCCGTTGTCAGACCCCCACGGCACAGTGGCCCCCATGACAACCCCCGTCACCACGCACCCCCGCCGCCGCTCCCCGGGCCGCGCGATGCCCGTCGTCCTCGCCGTCGCCGCGCTCTCGGCGCTCGCCTGGACCTGCGCCATCCTGTACGTGCTCGCCGACTGGACCACCGGATGACCGGGCGGCTGCGGTGCGTCGTGCTCGACTGCCCCGACTCCCGTGAACTCGCCGGTTTCTACCGGGCGTTGCTGGGCGGCGAGATCGCCGCGCCCGACCCGGGGCTCGCCGTCGGAGCGGGCTCCGCCGTGCTGCGCGACGCGCGCGGACCGGTCCTCGCCTTCCAGGACGTCGCCGACCACCGGCCGCCCGTCTGGGGCGCCCCGGAGCAGCAGTTCCTCCTCGACGTCCGGGTCCCGGACCCGGCCGCCGCCCACGAGACGGTGCTCGCGCTCGGAGCCGTACCGCTCGGCGAGGGCGGGGGAGACGGGGACGCCGCCCGGCCGCTCTGGCGGGTGTACGCCGACCCGGCCGGGCACCCGTTCCGGCTCATGGGGGACTGAGGCCCGGGCCGCCTCCCCCGCGCCGGATTTGACCGGGGCGCACCGGGGGAAGGAAGACGGGATGGACCTGCACACCACACCCCGACGGCTCGTCTCCTCCGGCTCCCCGCTGGAACCGGAGATCGGCTTCTCCCGCGCCGTGCGGCACGGCCCGTACGTCTCCGTCGCCGGCACCGCGCCGATCGCGGCCGACGGCACCACCGCCGCGCCCGGCGACGTCTACGCCCAGACCGTGCGCTGTCTCGACATCGCCGAGGCGGCCCTGCGCGAGGCGGGCGCCCGCCTGGAGGACGTCGTCCGCACCCGCGTCATGCTCACCGACGCCGCCACCTGGCGCGAGGCGGCCCGCGCCCACGGCGAGCGGTTCGCCGCCGTCCGCCCCGCCTGCACCTTCGTCGAGGTGTCCCGGTTCATCGACCCGGCGTGGCTGGTCGAGGTCGAGGTCGACGCCGTGGTGGTCGACCACAGCGCCCCCGACATGATCGGCTGGTGAACCGAGCGTCCGCCCTCGGCGACCGGCGACCGGCGACCGGCGCCCGGTGGGGGCGGCCCGTGCCGGTGGAGGGCGTCCACCGGCACTTCGCCCGCGTCCGGGCGCGACCCGCCGCTACTCCTGGTGCGCCACCCGGAAGCGCAGGCCCGCGGCCCGCAGCCGGCTGATGAGCGCGTCGCCCATCGCCACCGCCGTCGTGACCTGGCCCGACGTCTTCGGCAGCGGGTCGAGGGCGAGGCAGAGCGCCGACTCGGCGAGCATCTTCGCCGTCTCGTCGTAGCCGGGGTCGCCGCCCGAGACCTCGGTGAAGACCCGCCGCCCGCCGCCCTCGCCGACGAAGCGGACCGTGAACCAGCTGCGGGCGCGCCGCTCCGCCGACGGGCCCGAGCCCGCCTCGTAACGGTCCATCATCCACCGGCGCACGGGCGGGAGTTGGGCCGCAGTGATGGCTGCTCCGATCGCCGCCGTGCCGCCGAGCGCCATCGGCAGGGTCTTCACCGAGGCGTAGTGGCGGTAGCGGAAGTCGGGGCCGTACCGTGCGAGCGCGGCCGCCGAGCGGGCCACCACCTGCGGGTCCAGGGTGGGCAGCGGCAGCGCCCAGGTGCCGGTCTCGGCGCTGAACCGGGGCGCGCCCAGCGGTGCGCGGGCCCGCCGGCCCACGAGCCGGGGCGCGTGCAGCCGGCGCTCGTGGGCGGCCCGCAGGATCTCCCGGCCGCGCCCGAAGGCGGTCAGCGCGGAGGCGAAGGTGCCGCCGGAGAAGACGGCGCCGGCCCGGACGAAGCCGTCGACGCGCAGCGGCACGCCCTCCGGCAGCCGCTCCACCGTGAAGAGCACGCCGAGGTCGTGCGGGACGGAGTCGAAGCCGCAGGCGTGCACCAGCCGGGCGCCGGTCTCCCGGGCGCGGGCGTCGTGGCGGACGTACATGAGGTCGACGAACTCGGCCTCGCCGGTCAGGTCGAGGTAGTCGGTGCCGGCGTCCGCGCAGGCGGCGACCAGGCCCTCGCCGTACCAGACGTAGGGGCCGACGGTGGAGGCCACCACCCGCGCCGACTCCGCGAGCGCGCGCAGCGAGGCGGGGTCGCCGGAGTCGGCGACGAGCAGCGGGACGTCGGCCAGGTGCGGCCGGCCGGCGGCGAGCCGGTCCCGCAGCGCCGCCAGCCTGGCGGCCGAGCGTCCGGCGAGGGCCCAGCGGCACCCGGCGGGGGCGTGCTCGGCCAGGTACTCCGCGGTCAGCTCGCCCACGAACCCGGTCGCCCCGAACAGGACCACGTCGTACCGCCGTCCGCCGGGGTCCCGCCCCGCGTCCGCCCCTGTCTCCATCGAGCCCCCACTCCCGTCGTCCCGTCGCGCGTCGTCACGTCCGGTGGTCGCGCCGTCGGCGGAGGATAGCGGACCGGCCCGGCCCGCCGAATTTCCAAGCGCTTGCTCGGCCGGGGGGCTTGTGCCGAGTGGAACACGTTCCTAGCATCTCCGGTGTTACATCATTGGTGTCACACACTCTGGGGGCTCGATGAGCACGAGGCAGACCGAGCGCACCGGCCCGCTCGCCGGGATCCGGGTCGTGGAACTCGCCGGCATCGGCCCCGGCCCCTTCGCCGCCATGCTCCTCGCCGACCTCGGCGCCGACGTGGTCCGCGTCGACCGCCCCGGCGGCGCCGGCCTCGGCGTCGACCCCGCCAAGGACCTCACCAACCGCAACAAGCGCTCAGTGATCGTCGACCTCCGGCAGCCCGAGGGCCCCGCCACCGTCCTCGACCTCGTCGAGCGCGCCGACGTCCTGATCGAGGGGTACCGCCCCGGCGTCGCCGAACGCCTCGGCGTCGGCCCCGAGGAGTGCCTCGCCCGCAACCCCCGGCTCGTCTACGGCCGGATGACCGGCTGGGGCCAGGACGGGCCGCTCGCCCGCACCGCCGGCCACGACATCGGCTACATCGCCCTCACCGGCGCCCTCGGCATGATCGGCGCCGACCCGGACGGCCCCCCGGTCGTCCCCGCCAACCTGGTCGGCGACTACGCCGGCGGCTCCCTCTACCTCGTCGTCGGCGTCCTCGCCGCCCTCCAGCACGCCCGCGCCCACGGCGAGGGCCAGGTCGTCGACGCGGCCATCGTGGACGGCACCGCCCACCTCACCACCATGATCCACGCCATGCTCGCAGCCGGCGGCTGGCAGGACCGGCGCGCGGCGAACCTCCTCGACGGCGGCTGCCCCTTCTACGGCGTCTACACCACCTCCGACGGCGGCCACATGGCGGTCGGCGCCCTGGAGGAGCGCTTCTACGACGAGTTCGCCCGCCTCCTCGACCTGCCGGACGCCCGGTCCCTCCGTAACGACCTCGCCCGCTGGCCCGAGCTGCGCGCGACCGTCGCCGCGCGCTTCCTGACCCGCACCCGGGCCGAGTGGACCGAGGTCTTCGAGGGCTCCGACGCCTGCGTCGCCCCCGTCCTCTCGCTCCGCGAGGCCCCCGCCCACCCGCACCTCGCCGCCCGCGCCACCTTCACCGAGCACGGCGGACTCGTCCAGCCGGCGCCCGCGCCCCGCTTCTCCGCCACCCCCGGCACCCTCCGTACCGGCCCCGCCCTGCCCGGCGCCGACGCCGCCGAGGTCGCCCGCGACTGGGCCGTCCCCGCCCTGCGCCCCCAGGACGCCCCGCACACCCAGGAGTCGAAGACCGCATGAAGCGCACCCTCTACACCGAGGACCACGAGGCCTTCCGGGCCACCGTCCGCACCTTCCTGGAGAAGGAGGTGCTGCCCCACTACGCCCAGTGGGAGAAGGACGGCATCGTCTCCCGCGAGGCGTGGCGCGCCGCCGGACGGCAGGGCCTCCTCGGCATCGCCGTCGACGAGGAGTACGGCGGCGGGGGCAACCCCGACTTCCGGTACGCCTCCGTGCTCGCCGAGGAGTTCACCCGGGCCGCCGCGCCCGGCCTCGCCATCGGCCTGCACAACGACATCATCGGCCCCTACCTCACCAAGCTCGCCACCGACGAGCAGAAGCGGCGCTGGCTCCCCGGCTTCTGCTCCGGGGAGCTGATCACCGCCATCGCGATGACCGAGCCGGGCGCCGGCTCCGACCTCCAGGGCATCCGCACCACCGCCGAGGACCAGGGCGACCACTGGGTGCTCAACGGCTCCAAGACCTTCATCTCCAACGGCATCCTCGCCGACCTGGTGATCGTCGTCGCGAAGACCACCCCGGAGGGCGGCGCCCTGGGCCTCTCCCTCCTCGTCGTCGAGCGCGGCATGGAGGGCTTCGAGCGCGGCCGCAACCTCGACAAGATCGGCCAGAAGTCCCAGGACACCGCCGAACTGTTCTTCACGGACGTCCGGGTGCCCAAGGAGAACCTCCTGGGCGAGCTCGACGGCGCCTTCGTCCACCTGATGACCAACCTGGCGCAGGAGCGCCTGGCCATCGCGGTCGCCGGGATCGCGGGCGCCGAGCACCTCCTGGAGCTGACGACGACGTACGTCAAGGAGCGCGAGGCGTTCGGCCGGCCGCTCGCCAAGCTCCAGCACGTGCGGTTCGAGATCGCGGAGATGGCCACCGAGTGCGCCGTCACCCGGGCGTTCGTGGACCGCTGCATCGAGGAGCACGCCGACCCCACGGGCCTCGGCCTCGACCCCGTCAACGCCTCCATGGCCAAGTGGTGGGCGACCGAGCTGCAGAAGCGGGTCGCCGACCGCTGCCTGCAACTGCACGGCGGATACGGCTACATGAGCGAATTCCCGGTGGCCCGCGCCTTCACCGACGGCCGCATCCAGACCATCTACGGCGGCACGACGGAGATCATGAAGGAGATCATCGGCCGCTCCCTCCTCGGCTGAACCCCGACCTCCTCGGCCGACCGCCCCTCGCACCCCTCGAAGAACCCTCACCGCGAAAGGCTTCCCGTGAGCACCGAAGCGTACGTGTACGACGCGATCCGCACCCCGCGCGGACGCGGCAAGGCCAACGGCTCCCTGCACGGCACCAAGCCCATCGACCTCGTCACCGGCCTGATCCGCGAGATCCAGCGCCGCAACCCGAGTCTGGACCCGGCCGCCATCGACGACATCGTCCTCGGCGTCGTCGGCCCGGTCGGCGACCAGGGCTCCGACATCGCCCGGATCGCGGGCATCGCCGCCGGCCTCCCCGACACCGTCGCCGGCGTCCAGGAGAACCGCTTCTGCGCCTCCGGCCTCGAAGCCGTGAACATGGCCGCCATGAAGGTCCGCTCCGGCTGGGAGGACCTGGTCCTGGCCGGCGGCGTCGAGTCGATGTCCCGGGTGCCGATGGCCTCCGACGGCGGTGCCTGGTTCGCCGACCCGATGACCAACCTGGAGACCAACTTCGTCCCGCAGGGCATCGGCGCCGACCTCATCGCCACCATCGAGGGCTTCACCCGGCGCGACGTCGACGAGTACGCCGCCCTCTCCCAGGAGCGCGCAGCGACCGCCTGGAAGGAGGGCCGCTTCGCCCGCTCCGTCGTCCCCGTCGTCGACCGGGCCGGGCTCACCGTCCTCGACCACGACGAGTTCATGCGCCCCGGCACCACCGCCGACTCCCTCGCCAGGCTGAAGCCGTCCTTCAAGGACATCGGCGAGCTCGGCGGCTTCGACGCCGTCGCGCTGCAGAAGTACCACTGGGTGGAGGAGATCGACCACGTCCACCACGCCGGCAACTCCTCCGGCATCGTCGACGGCGCCTCCCTCCTCGCCGTCGGCTCCCGGGAGGTCGGCGAGCGGTACGGGCTGACGCCCCGCGCCCGGATCGTCGCCGCGGCCGTCTCCGGCTCCGAGCCCACCATCATGCTCACCGGCCCCGCCCCGGCCGCCCGCAAGGCGCTCGCCAAGGCCGGCCTCACCATCGACGACATCGACCTCATCGAGATCAACGAGGCGTTCGCCGCGGTCGTCCTCCGCTTCGTCAAGGACATGGGCGTCTCCCTGGACAAGGTCAACGTCAACGGCGGCGCGATCGCGCTCGGCCACCCGCTCGGCGCCACCGGCGGCATCATCCTCGGCACCCTCGTCGACGAGCTGGAGCGGCAGGACAAGCGCTACGGCCTCGCCACCCTCTGCGTCGGCGGCGGCATGGGCATCGCCACCATCGTCGAGCGCGTCTGACCTCCCCGTCCGCACCCCACTACCGGAGAAGCATCAGTCATGAGCGAGAGCACCACCATCCGCTGGGAGCAGGACGACACGGGGATCGTCACCCTCGTCCTCGACGACCCGAACCAGTCCGCCAACACCATGAACCAGGCGTTCCGCGCGTCCATCCTGGCCGTGGCCGACCGCCTGGAGGCCGAGAAGGACTCGGTCCGGGGCGTCATCTACACCTCGGCGAAGAAGACCTTCTTCGCCGGCGGCGACCTCAAGGACATGATCCAGGCGGGCCCCGAGCACGCCCAGGACATCTTCGACACCGCCATCGAGATCAAGAACGCGCTGCGCCGCATCGAGACCCTCGGCAAGCCGGTCGTCGCCGCGATCAACGGCGCGGCCCTGGGCGGCGGTTACGAGATCGCGCTCGCATCCCACCACCGGATCGCGCTCGACGCCCCCGGCTCCAAGATCGGCCTGCCCGAGGTCACCCTCGGCCTGCTGCCGGGCGGCGGCGGCGTCGCCCGCACGGTCCGCCTCATGGGCATCACCGACGCCCTCCTCAAGGTCCTCCTCCAGGGCACCCAGTACGCCCCGAAGCGCGCCCTGGACAGCGGACTGATCCACGAACTGGCCGCCACCCCCGAGGAGATGATGGCCAAGGCCATCGCCTTCATCGACGCGCACCCCGAGTCCCGCCAGCCCTGGGACGTGCCCGGATACCGGATCCCCGGCGGCACCCCGTCGAACCCGAAGTTCGCCGCCAACCTGCCGGCCTTCCCGGCCAATCTGCGCAAGCAGCTGAACGGCGCGCCCTACCCGGCGCCGAAGGCCATCATGGCCGCCGCCGTCGAGGGCTCCCAGGTCGACTTCGAGACCGCGATCACCATCGAGAGCCGCTACTTCACCGAGCTGGTCACCGGCCAGACCGCGAAGAACATGATCCAGGCGTTCTTCTTCGACCTCCAGGCCGTCAACTCCGGTGCCAGCCGCCCCAAGGGCGTCGAGAAGCGCCAGGTCCGCAAGGTCGCCGTGCTCGGCGCCGGCATGATGGGCGCCGGCATCGCGTACTCCTGCGCCCGCGCCGGCATCGAGGTCGTCCTCAAGGACGTCACCGACGAGGCCGCCGCCAAGGGCAAGGCGTACTCGGAGAAGCTCTGCGCCAAGGCCGTCGACCGGGGCCGCACCACCCAGGAGAAGGCCGACGCCCTGCTCGCCCGCATCACCCCCACCGCCGACCCGCAGGCGCTGGCCGGCTGCGACGCGGTCATCGAGGCCGTCTTCGAGGACACCTCGCTCAAGCACAAGGTCTTCCAGGAGATCCAGCACGTCGTCGAGCCCGACGCGCTGCTGTGCTCCAACACCTCGACCCTGCCGATCACCGTCCTCGCCGAGGGCGTCGAGCGCCAGGCCGACTTCATCGGCCTGCACTTCTTCTCGCCGGTCGACAAGATGCCGCTGGTCGAGATCATCAAGGGCGAGCGCACCGGCGACGAGGCCCTGGCCCGCGCCTTCGACCTGGTCCGCCAGATCAACAAGACGCCGATCGTCGTCAACGACTCGCGCGGCTTCTTCACCTCGCGCGTCATCGGCCACTTCATCAACGAGGGCGTCGCCATGGTCGGCGAGGGCATCGAGCCCGCCTCCGTCGAGCAGGCCGCCGCCCAGGCCGGCTACCCGGCGAAGGTCCTCTCCCTCATGGACGAGCTGACCCTCACCCTCCCGCGCAAGATCCGCAACGAGACGCGGAAGGCGATCGAGGAGGCCGGCGGCACCTGGGTCTCGCACCCCGGCGAGGTCGTGATCGACCGCATGGTCGACGAGTTCGGCCGCACCGGCCGCAGCGGCGGCGCGGGCTTCTACGACTACGCCGAGGACGGCGGGCGCGGCAAGCTGTGGCCGGGCCTGCGCGAGCACTTCACCAAGCCCGGGTACGAGATCCCCTTCCGCGACATGCAGGAGCGGATGCTCTTCGCGGAGGCCCTGGACACCGTCCGCCTCCTGGAGGAGGGCGTCCTGACCTCGGTCGCGGACGCCAACATCGGCTCCATCATGGGCATCGGCTTCCCGGCCTGGACCGGCGGCGTCCTCCAGTACGTCAACGGCTACGAGGGCGGGGTGGCCGGCTTCGTGGCCCGCGCCCACGAGCTGGCGGAGACGTACGGCGAGCGGTTCGACCCGCCCGCCCTCCTGGTGGCGAAGGCCGAGCGGGGCGAGGCCTTCACGGACGCCTGAAGGCGGCCCTCAGCTCCGCGCTGAGGGAACGCTGGAAGGCGGTGAGGAGGGCCTGGACCACGATGGGCTGCATGTGCGCGGAGAGCGACTTCATGGCGGTCAGGTGGTCCGGGTCCTCCCCGCTCTCCCGGTACGGGTTCCACACCTGCTCCTGGAAGAGCCGGGCCAGCTCCTCGGCGGCGGACCGGGCGTGGTCGAGCAGCACGGTCCGCGAGGCCAGGATGGCGTCGTGCTCGATCGGCACGTCCAGCATCTCGACCCCGAGCCGCAGCAGCGAACCGTCGAGCCGGAAGACCTCCGGGTCCTCGCCGGCCTCCAGCACGCCCATCGCGGCGAGCCGTGCCAGGTCCCGGTCGGTCAGCTCCCGCCCGGCCCGCCGCTCCAGCTCCCGCCGGGTGATCGTCTCGGCGGACTCGGGCGCCCAGGACGCCACCAGCGCCCGGTGCACCGCGAGGTCCTGCGCGTTCAGGTCGGCCGGCAGCTGCTCCAGGTACCGCTCGATCGCGGCGAGCGTCATGCCCTGCCGCTGCAGCTCCTCGATGAGCGCGAGCCGGGCCAGGTGCTCGGGGCCGTACCGCCCGACCCGGCGGGGCCCGATCACCGGCGGCGGCAGCAGCCCCCGCGTCCCGTAGAACCGCACGGTCCGCACCGTGACCCCGGCCCGCGCGGCCAGCTCGTCGACGGTGTAGCCCGGGGCCTCGCCGCTCTCGTCCTCCATGGTGGAACAGTATTGCTGTCTCACCATTGCTGTAAAAGCCCCCGGACGGCTCAGAGCGCGGTGTCGACGGCCGCGTACGTCACGCCGTGGTCGGCCAGGACCTCGGCGACGACACCGCCGGTGGTGGTGAGGGCGAGGAGCAGGTGCTCGTCGCCGATCGCGCGGTCCTTGCGGGCCAGCGCCACCCGCAGCGACTTCTCCAGGACGGTCTTCGCCTCCCGGGAGAACGGGCGGCGCCCGGAGCGCCCGCGGCGGGCGGAGAGCGCCCCGGCCCCATGGGTCTCCTCGACGCGCGCGACGACCGCTCCGAGGTCGATCCCGAGCTCCGCCAGCGCCTCGGAGTCCGCCCGCGAGAGGCCGCCCCGCCGCCGCGCGTCGGCGAGCGCCGCGACCAGCGCGCCGCGCCGCTCCACCGGGCAGAGCCGCCCGAGCGCCCCGGCGGCCCGCGTCCCCTCCCGGTCGAGCAGGGCGAGCACCAGGTGCTCCTCGGTGACGGCCTCGGCCCCGCCCCGCTCCGCGTGCTCCGCCGCCCCCTTCACCACGTCCCGGGCCGCCTTCGTGAACCGCTCGAACATCACTGCCTCCCGTACTTCTTGTGAACGGCCTGCCGGCTGACCCCCAGCTCGGTGGCGATCTCCTGCCAGGACCACCCCTGGGCGCGCGCACCGCGCACCTGGACGGCCTCCAGCTGTTCCAGCAGCCGCCGCAGGGCGGAGACGGCCCGCAGCCCCACCCGGGGATCGCGGTCGCCGGCCCGCGCGGCGAGATCGGTCGCATCGGTCATGCTGTCAATGTAGGTTGACAGCCGAGGGGTGTCAACCATGGTTGACAGGCGGTGATGTCGGACCCGTCTCCTACGGTGACCCCATGACAGAGATCGAGTACGTCCGGGGCGACGCGACGGCACCCGGCGGAAAGGGCGTCCGGATCATCGCCCACGTCTGCAACGACCTCGGCGGCTGGGGCAAGGGCTTCGTGGTCGCCGTCTCGCGCCGCTGGCCGGAGCCGGAGGCGGCCTACCGCCGCTGGCACCGCGAGCGGGCGTCCAACGACTTCGGGCTCGGTGCGGCGCAGTTCGTCCAGGTCGCGCCGTACCTCTGGGTGGCGAACCTGGTGGGCCAGCGGGGGATCCGCACCGGCCGGAGCACCGGTGTCCCCGTGCGGTACGAGGCCGTCGACGCGGCCCTCGGGCGCCTCGCGGACAAGGCCGTCGAGCTCGGCGCCTCCGTGCACATGCCGCGGATCGGCTGCGGGCTGGCCGGCGGACGGTGGGAGCGGGTGGAGCCGCTGGTCCGGGAGCGGCTGACGGCGCGGGGGATACCGGTCACCGTGTACGACCTCGGCGGGAGCTAGAGTCGGCGGCCGGTCCGCGTCGGCGGAGGGAACAGGGGAGAGGGATGTACGCGCAACTCAGGGAGACCGCTTCGGAATTGGCCGGAGTCCTGTGGCGGGAGCACACGGTGTACCGGGAGCGGGGCGGCGGTGTCGTGATCCGCGGCGAGCACGTGCGGCGCTGGATCAGCCTCGCCCCCACGGGCGGCAAGGACCAGGCGCTGCTGCGGGCCGGGCGGCTGCTCGACGGGGGGACCACGGCGCCGGCCCGTACCGAGGTGGTGGTGGACCTGACGGCGCCGGTCTCCGAGCTGGCCACCGTCTGCCGGCGGATGCTCGCCGAGGTCGCCGGGGCGGCCGAGCCGGCCGCGCCCGACGCGGGGCCCTCGCGGGCCGGGCGGCCCCGGAAGGGGGCGAAGGCACCCAAGGCGCCGAAGGCCGGGAGCCGGCACACGAGTGCCGGCTCCTGGGTGGTGCTGGTGCTGGTCGGCATAGCCGTCGCCGCCTGGGCGTACACCGCCTTCGGCGGCCCCGGCCACTGACCCGCGGGCCCGGGCGGCCGGCTCAGAAGCCGGTCACCGGGTAGTGGTCGGACAGGTTGGTGTAGGTGTACGACGTGCCCCAGCTGGAGACCGTCCACGGCGCGCTCGACTCCAGGACCACGTGGTTCGTCCAGTTCGCCGGGCGGGCGTTGCCGGCCCGGTACAGGACGTAGTCCAGGTCCTCGCGCGGGTCGTCCGGGTAGCGGTCCGCCGCGATCGAGTTCAGCTCGGTGTCGAAGGAGTACGGGTGACCGGTGCGGGCGTCCGCACCGGCCAGCCCCGCGTCGGCGAGCATCGAGGCGTACTCGGGCGTGCGGGAGTCCACGTTCATGTCGCCCGCGACGATCACCTGCTCGTTCGCGGGGATGTTCTTGGCGTCCAGGAAGGCGTCCATCGCCTTGAACTGGCGGCTGCGCATCTGCGCCGCCTCGCCCGCCGAGCAGCCCGGGTCGGTGGACTGGGCGTGGGTGCCGACGACGTGGACGCGGCTGCCGTTCACGTCGAGGACCGTGTAGACGAAGCCCTTGTTCGAGTACCAGTCGGCGCCGCAGGCGTCCTTGTAGACGTACTGCTCCTTGCGGACGATCGGCCACTTGCTGAGGATCGTCACCCCGCCGTCCTCGGGCGTGGTCGCCGAGTAGGCCCCGCCGGTGGCGTCCCAGCCGGTCTTCGAGCGGCCCATGACGGGCGTCTGGTGCGGGTAGGCCGCGGCGGCGTTCGCCTTGAGCGCGTCGGAGGAGGAGTTGTCGAACGCCTCCTGGATCACCACGACGTCCTGGCCCTGGAAGAAGGGGGCCGCGGGGATCGCGCGGGCCCGGTGGTCCTGCCCCCAGTTCGGGTACAGGGTCTTGCTGAAGAGGAAGGCGTTGTAGGTGAGCACCTTCATGCGCGGCGCCTCGGTGGCGGCGGCGGAGGCGGCGGGGGCGGTCGCCGCCAGGGTGGCGGCGGCGAGCGCCAGGGACAGGGCGGCACCGGGGATACGGCGGAACGCGCTGAGGGACACGTGAACTCCCGTCGAGTGGTGGGGGGTTGGACTCGGCGCGGGACATACAACCAGCCGTAGTTACCTTCCGGTAGCCTCCAGGTGCCGGGAATCTTGACCGCGTCGTACGAGCGCGCCAACGATCGACGGGGTGTACGATTCGCCGCTTCCGGGACCAGGTAGAATGCGCGCCATGACGACCCTCGCCTCCAATGCCAAGATCTTCAACATGGACCTCGGCCCGCTCAACCCCGTCTGGGCCGAGCTCATCATCGGCTTCGCCGTGTTCTTCCTGACCTTCTTCTTCATGGCGAAGGTGATCCTGCCGAAGATCAAGCGCACGATCGAGCAGCGTGAGGACGCCATCGACGGCGGCACCGAGCGCGCCGACGACCTGCGCTCCGAGGCCGCCGACATCCGCGCCCAGTACGAGGCCGAGCTCGCCGAGGCCCGCCACGACGCCGCCCGGATCCGCTCGAAGGCCGTCGAGGAGGGCTCCGCCGCCATCGCCGCCGCCCGCGCCGAGGGCCAGGCCGAGCGCGACGCGATCCTCGCCGCCGGTGGCGCGAAGATCGCCGCCGAGCGCGAGGCCGCCGAGCGCGAGCTCAACGCCGACGTCGACGCCTGGGCCCACGCCCTCGCCGGCCGCATCGTCGGCGAGCCGGTCGGCGCCGACCGCGCCTGACCGCGACCGAACCGCAGATCACCACGCCGGGGCCGTACCCGGGGCGAGAGCCCACGGGCCCGGGCCCCGCGGCGGGGGTCGACGCGCACACTGGG
>NZ_JBHYKM010000096.1:0-16654 GCF_042741435.1 Streptomyces sp. NPDC058955
GTGGTGGGCGGCGGCGTGGTGGGCGGGGTGGTCGGGCGGGCGTCGGCCTTCACGGTGAGGGTGGCGGCGTCGAGGGCGTCGCCCTCCTTGTAGAATCCGGCGAACGCGGCGGCGCCGTCCTTCGTGAGCTCGGCCGGGATGTCCTTGAAGACCATCGCGCCGTCGGCGCCCCGGCCGGGTCGGACGCCGGTCATGTCGAGCGCGGCGAAGGAGACGTCGTCGCGGGTGGTGAAGGAGCCGTCCTTCTCCTTGGTGACGACGTCTGCGGTGATCTCGCCGGTCGGCGCGGCCGAACCGGCGGTCTTCAGCCGCACGTCGGAGACGCGGATGTCGAGGACGCCCTCGTGGGCCTCGAAGTGGACGCCGCCCTTGAAGGCGGTGGCGGTGGCGTGGCTCGTCGTGTCGTAGGTGCCGGTGCCGTCGACGAAGGTGAAGACGCCGTTGCCCGCGGCCTGGGTCGCGCCGCCCTCCGCCGTAATCCTGCCCTTGGCGAAGGGCTGGGCGAGGTAGGAGCGGAAGGACTGCTTGATGCCCCAGTCCAGGGTGCCGTCCACCAGGGACATCGGCGGGGCCGGGGTGTCGGCGGCGGCCGCGGGGAGCGCGAGGGTCAGGGCGCCTGCGCCCAGGGCGGCGGCCGTGGTGACGGCGGCGGCCAGAGTGACGGGGCGGCGCATACGGGTGGCCATGTCGGGGTTCTCCTCGGCGGAAACAGGGGGGCGGAAGTGGGCGAGGGTGGACGAGGGTGTGGGGTGCCGCCGCACGGGCGTCTTGCGCTGCCCGTGCGGGGCGGAGAGGAACGAGGTCAGTCGGTGGGCTCGGCCGGCCCGGCGGTGCGGCGCCGGCGGAGGAGCGCGTACGCGACGGCGGCGAGGGCCAGGACGCCCGCGCCGATCCCGGCGTAGACGGCGACCGGTGTGCCGGAGTCCGAGGTGGCGGCGGTCACGGGCGCGGCGGCGGCCGACGGGGTGCCGGAGGCGGACGGTGCGGCGGAGGCGGACGCGGAGGGCGGGGTCGTGGGGGCGCTGCCGAGGTCGGGCAGGGCGGGGAGGGCGGCGGCCGGGTCGACGGAGACGGCGAGGGAGACCGGGTCCATCACGGTGCCCGCCTTGTACATCCCGCCGAAGGCGCGGGCCCCTCCCTCGGTGAGGGTGGCGGGCGCCTCCGTGACGACGGCGAGGCCCTTCTCGGGGACGAGGCCGCGGGCGGCGAAGGTGACGAGGGGGACGTCCTGCTCGGTCTTCCCGGAGCTGGTGACGTCGGCGGCGAGGGTGCCGGTGCCGCCGGTCACCTTCACGGTGACCTCGGCGAGGGTGAGGTCGAGGTGGGTGCCGGTGAAGCGGACGCTGCCGGCGAAGGCGGCGTCGAGGGTGCCGGCCCCGGGGTCGTACGCGCCGGCGCCGGAGGGGAAGCGGAAGAGGGCTCCGCCGTCCTGCGCGCCGGCGGCGAGCGTCCACTTCCCCTGCGCGATGGAGCCGGTGACGTACTCGCGGAAGGTGCGGCGGACGCCCCAGTCGACGGCGGCGGTCCGCAGCGAGGGCGTGGTCCCCTGCGGCTCGGGCGTCGGACTCGGGGTGGCGGACGGTGACTTCGCGGGCGGCGCGGTCCGGACGTCCACGGTGAGGCTGATCGGGTCGAGCGCGGTGCCGGCCGGGTAGTAGCCGGCGAAGGCGGTGGCGCCCTGGGCGGTGAGCGTGGCGGGGACGTTCGCGAGGGAGACGGGGCTGGTGCCGCCGCGCATGTCGACGCCGCCGAGGTTCAGGGTGGCGAGCGGGACCTGGGACCGGACGGTCGTCCGGCCGGTGCCCTTGGCCTTGCTCGTCATGTCGGCGTAGAGGGTGCCGCCGCCGCCCTGGATGCGGACCCGGGGGTTGCCGATGGTGAGGTCGAGCTCGTTCGTGCCGTCGGCCTTGCGGTGTCCGCTGAAGTGGACGCCGCCGCCGAAGGCGGCTTCGAGGGTGCCGGTGGCGGGGTCGTACGAGCCCTGCGCGGAGTGGAAACGGTACTGGGCGCCGACCGTGGCGGCGCCGCCGGTGAGGTTCCAACTTCCGTGCGCGATGGGCCCGGTGACGTAGTTCTGGAAGGAGGACTTGATGCCCCAGTCGAGCCGGCCGCCCCGCACCGGGCTGCTCTCCGCGTGGGCGGCGGCGGCCGGAACGAGGGCGGCGAGCAGGGCCGCGAACAGGGTCACGGCGAGTGCGCGGCAGGGTCTGGACGGCAGCATGGAGCACCCCTCCGAGGGCTGGCGAATTAGGTAAGGCTAACCTAAGCTACATCCCGCCCCGGCCGGAACCCTTCCCCCCGGAGAGCCGGGCGACGAACCCTCCGACGCGGAACGACAGGACGGTGCCCGGTGCGCAGAACTCGCCTCGCGGGAGCGCTGACAGCAGTGATCGCCCTCGCCCTCACGGCGACCGGATGCGGGGGCGACCCCGGAGGCGCGGACACCCCGCGAACCGCCGTCGGCGGCGGCGCGACGGCGCGGGCGGCGGCCGACCGGGTCGAACCGCTCCCCTCCCCCGCCTCCCCCCGACTCCCCGTCACCGTCGCCTCCGCCGACGGGCGGAAGGTGACCGTCGGCTCCGCCGACCGGATCGTGCCGCTCAGCGGCTCGCTCAGCGAGATCGTCTTCACCCTCGGCCTCGGCGACCGGGTGGTGGCCCGGGACGTCACCGCCACCTTCGAACAGGCCGCGGACCTCCCGGTGGTGACCCGCGCCCACGACGTCTCCGCCGAGAGCGTCCTCTCCCTGAAGCCGACCCTCGTCCTCGCCGAGTCCACCACCGGCCCCGCCGAGGCGATCGCCCAGATCCGCGACACGGGCGTCCCCCTCGTCGTCGTCCCGGCCGCCGAGGACCTCGACGACGTCGGCCGCCGCATCGACGACGTGGCCGCCGCGCTGGGCGTGCCCGCCGCCGGCGCGGAGCTGCGCGAGCGAACCGCCGAACGGCTCGACGCGGTGCGGGAGAAGATCCCCGCCCGCGCCGAGAAGCCGCGCGTCGCCTTCCTCTACGTGCGCGGTTCGGCCGCCGTCTACCTCCTCGGCGGCGCCGGGTCCGGGGCGAGTTCGCTCCTGGAGGCCGCCGGGGCCGTCGACGCGGGCAAGGAGTCCGGGCTGACGAAGGACTTCACCCCCCTCACCAGCGAGGCGCTGGCCGCGGCGGCGCCGGACGCGATCCTCGTCATGACCAAGGGCCTGGAGTCCGTCGGCGGCGTCGACGGACTGGTGAAGATCCCCGGCGTCGCCGAGACCCCGGCCGGCGCCGACCGCCGGGTGGTCTCCGTCGACGACGGCGTCCTCCTCAACTACGGGCCGCGCACCGACCAGGTGCTCGCCTCGCTCGTCGACCAGCTCTACGGGGACACCCCGTGACGGCCCTCCAGGAACGGCCGGTCGTCCCGGCCGCGAAGACACCCGGGGCCGGACCCCGGCGGGGCCGGACCGCGCTGCTCACCGGCGGGCTGCTCGCCGCGCTGCTGCTGCTCGCCCTGCTGTCCGCCGGCATCGGCGCGTACGACATCCCGCTCGGCGACGTCCTCGCCTCGGGCCGGCACCGGCTCGGCCTCGGCGGGCACGCGCTCGACCGGACCGCCGAGAGCGTGCTGTGGAACATCCGGCTGCCCCGGGTGGTGCTCGCCCTCCTCGTCGGCGCCTCCCTCGGCTGCGCCGGGGCGCTGATGCAGGGCGTCTTCGGCAACCCGCTCGCCGAACCCGGCGTCATCGGCGTCTCGTCCGGCGCCGCCGTCGGCGCGGTCGGCGCGATCGTGCTCGGCGCGGGCTTCCTCGGCACCTGGACGGTGACCGTCTTCGCCTTCGCGGGCGGGCTCGTCACGGTGGTCCTCGTGTACGCGATGTCCCGCTCGGGCGGCCGGACCGAGGTCGTCACCCTGATCCTCACCGGCATCGCGGTGACCGCCTTCGCGGGCGCGCTCATCGGGCTCTTCGTCTTCTTCGCGGACAACGCGCAGATCAGCCAGATCACCTTCTGGCAGCTGGGCTCGCTGGCCCAGGCCACCTGGCCGAAGGTGCTGGCGGTGCTGCCGTGCGCGCTGCTCGGCCTGGCCGTCGCCCCGCTGTACGCCCGCCGGCTCGACCTGCTCGCGCTCGGCGAGCGGCCCGCCCGGCACCTGGGCGTGGAGGTGGAGCGGCTGCGGATCGCGCTGATCCTGGTGGTGGCGCTGCTCACGGCGGCGGCGGTCGCGGTCTCCGGCATCGTGACCTTCGTCGGCCTGGTCGTCCCGCACGTGCTGCGGATGGCGAACGGCCCCGGCCACCGCTTCCTGATCCCCGGCAGCGCGCTCGGCGGGGCGGTCGCGCTCACCGCCGGCGACCTGGCGGCCCGCACCCTCGCGGCCCCCGCCGAACTCCCCCTGGGCGTCCTCACCGCCCTCATCGGCAGCCCGTTCTTCTTCTGGCTGCTGCGCAGGACCCGCAGGAAGCAGGGTGGTTGGGCGTGATCGGCGTGTTCAGGAGGCGTACGAGGGAGCTGCCGGCGGCCGTGGAGCCCGGCGGGCTCGCCGCCGAGGCCGACGGGGTGACGGTGGTGCGGGGGCGGCGGGCCGTCCTCGACGGGGCCCGGATCGAGGTGCGCGCCGGCGAGGTGCTGGCCCTGGTGGGGCCCAACGGGGCCGGGAAGTCGACGCTGCTGTCCGTGCTCGCCGGGGACCTGGCGCCCGCGGCGGGGACGGTACGGATCGGGGGCCGGGCGGCCGGCGGCTGGACCGCACCGGAGCTGGCGCTGCGCCGGGCGGTGCTGCCGCAGGCCGCCGAACTCTCCTTCCCCTTCCCGGTCGAGGAGGTGGTCCGGATGGGCCGGGCCCCCTGGGCGGGCACCGAGCGGGAGGCGGAGGACGGGGCGGCGGTGGCGGCGGCGATGGTCGCGACCGAGGTCACGGGGTTCGCCGCCCGCCCGTTCTCCGCGCTCTCCGGCGGGGAGCGGGCCCGGGTGGCGCTGGCCAGGGTGCTGGCCCAGCGGGCCGGGCTGCTGCTGCTCGACGAGCCGACGGCCGCGCTCGACCTGCGCCACCAGGAACTGGTGCTGCGGGTCTGCCGGGAGCGGGCGGCGGCCGGGGACGCCGTGGTGGTCGTGCTGCACGACCTGGGGCTCGCGGCGGCGCACGCGGACCGGGTGGGGATCGTGCACGGGGGCGGGGTGGCCGCCGACGGGCCGCCCGCCGAGGTGTTCGGCGAGGAGCTGCTGAGCCGGGTCTACCGGCAGCCGGTGGAGGTCTTCCCGCACCCGCGGACCGGTGTCCCGCAGGTCGTCCCGCGCCGGGACGACCCACACGGCGAAACCACCACAAACCGCCCTGCTTGACCGGTGCTTGACCCTGCGATGGGGTGGCCATGGAACGCCCGTGACCACCCCGTGTCCGATCCGCCGGACGTGAGAGTCACATCACTGGACGTGCGGGTTTGACTGAGGTAAGCCTCGGTTAAGTTAGGTCCGCCTCAGTGGCAGTTCCCGTCCCGTCGCCCCGTCCTGGAGCCCTCATGCGAGCCGTCCGCACCACCGCCGTCACCGCCCTGGCGGGCGCCGCCGCCCTCGCCGCCGTCACCGGCTGCACCGCGAAGAGCGACGCCAAGGGGGCCGCCGACGGCATCACCGTCACCGCCAAGGACGACTCCTGCGAGGTGTCGAAGAAGGAGTTCCCGGCCGGCCACGTCACCCTGAACGTGGAGAACCGCGGCTCCAAGGTCACCGAGGTCTACGTCCTCTACCCGGACGACCGGATCGTCACCGAGCGCGAGAACATCGGCCCCGGCACCAAGGCCGCGCTCACCGCCGAGATCAAGGCCGGCTCGTACGCGATCGTCTGCAAGCCCGGCATGACCGGCGCCGGCATCCGCCAGACCGTCACCCTCACCGGCGGCGCCGCCGCCCCGAAGCGCTCCGCCGAGATGGACGCCGCCGTCGCCGCGTACCGCCAGTACGTCCAGGCCCAGGCCGACGAGACGCTGCCGAAGGTGAAGGTCTTCACCGACGCCGTCCGCGCCGGTGACCTGGAGGCCGCGAAGAAGGCGTACGCCGCCTCCCGCATCGGCTGGGAGCGCACCGAGCCCGTGGCCGAGTCCTTCGGCGACATCGACCCGAAGGTCGACGTCCGCGAGGACGGCCTGGAGGAGGGCCAGGACCCGGCGAAGGACTGGACCGGCTGGCACCGCCTGGAGAAGGCGCTCTGGCAGGACAAGAAGATCACCACCCGCGAGAAGCAGCTCGCCGACCTGCTCGACAAGGACCTCGCGGACTGGGTGAAGCGGGTCGGCAAGGCCGAGATCACCCCCACCTCCATGGCCAACGGCGCCAAGGAACTCCTCGACGAGGTCGCCACCGGCAAGGTCACCGGCGAGGAGGAGCGCTACTCCCACACCGACCTGGTCGACTTCAAGGCCAACGTCGAGGGCGCCCAGAAGTCCTTCGAGCTGCTCAAGCCGGTCGCCGCGAAGAACGACGCCGCGCTCGTCGCCGAACTCGACAAGCAGTTCGCCGCGCTGAACACGCTGCTCGACACGTACCGCGCCGACAAGACCGGATACGACTTCACCTCGTACGACAAGGTCGGCAAGGCCCAGCGCAAGGAGCTGTCGGACGGCGTCAACGCGCTGGCCGAGCCGCTCTCCAAGCTCGCCGCGGCGGTCGTGAAGTGACCCCGCCGCCCGCCCGCCGCACCGTCCTCGCCGCCGGCGGCGGACTCGCCCTCGGTGCCGCCGTCGCCGGCGGCGCCGTGGCGCTGACCCGCGGCGGCGACGCCACCACGCCCGTCGCCGACAGCGGGGCCGCCGTCCCCTTCCACGGCGACCACCAGGCCGGCATCGCCACCCCCGTCCAGGACCGGCTGCACTTCGCCGCCTTCGACGTCACCACCGACGACCGCGAGAAGCTGGTGAAGCTCCTCAAGGAGTGGACCCGGGCCGCCGAGCGGATGACCGCAGGACGCGAGGTCGGCGAGGGTGCCCACGGCGGGCTGCCGGAGGCGCCGCCGGACGACACCGGCGAAGCGCTCGGCCTGAAGCCGTCCCGCCTCACCCTCACCATCGGCTTCGGCCCCTCCCTCTTCGACGGGCGGTTCGGGCTGAAGGACAGGCGGCCCGGGGACCTGGTGGAGCTGCCCAGGTTCCCGGGCGACAACCTCGATCCGGCGCGCAGCGGCGGCGACCTGTGCGTCCAGGCGTGCGCCGACGACCCGCAGGTCGCCGTGCACGCCATCCGCAACCTCGCCCGGATCGGCTTCGGCACGGTCGCGGTCCGCTGGTCCCAGCTGGGCTTCGGCAAGACGTCCTCGACCACCCCGGACGCGCAGACCCCGCGCAACCTCTTCGGCTTCAAGGACGGCACCCGGAACATCGCCGGCACCGACGCCGCCGCCCTGGAC
This sequence comes from Streptomyces sp. NPDC058955, assembly GCF_042741435.1. NCBI lineage: Bacteria > Bacillati > Actinomycetota > Actinomycetes > Kitasatosporales > Streptomycetaceae > Streptomyces > Streptomyces sp. NPDC058955. Next base: position 7,372 of record NZ_JBHYKM010000096.1, read on the forward strand.
CGGCACGTCTGGGTCGGGGCGAAGGACGCCACCGGCAGCGGCGCCTGGATGGCCGGCGGCTCGTACCTGGTCGCCCGCCGGATCCGGATGAACGTCGAGACCTGGGACCGCACCCCGCTCGCCGAGCAGGAGGACATCTTCGGCCGCGACAAGAAGGAGGGCGCGCCCGTCGGCAGGGCGAAGGAGCACGACGAGCCGTTCCTCAAGGCGATGAAGCCGGACTCGCACGTCCGGCTCGCCCACCCGGACGCCAACGGCGGGGCGACCCTGCTGCGCCGCGGCTACTCCTTCACCGACGGCACGGACGGCCTCGGCCGGCTGGACGCGGGCCTGTTCTTCCTCGCCTACCAGAAGGACGTCCGGGCCGGTTTCGTCCGGGTGCAGACCGCGCTCGCGAAGGCGGACGCCCTCAACGAGTACATCCAGCACGTCGGTTCGGCGGTCTTCGCCGTCCCGCCCGGCGTCCGCGACGCGGACGACTGGTGGGGCCGCGGCCTTTTCTCGTAAACCCTGGGAGGTACCCGCCGTGTTCGGCAACTATCTGATCGGCCTGCGCGAGGGCCTGGAGGCCAGCCTCGTCGTCTGCATCCTCATCGCCTATCTGGTGAAGACCGGCCGGCGGGACGCGCTGAAGCCGATCTGGGCCGGCATCGGCGCGGCCGTCGGCATCGCCCTCGCCTTCGGCGCCGGCCTGGAGTTCGGCTCCCAGGAGCTGACCTTCGAGGCACAGGAGCTGCTCGGCGGCTCGCTGTCCATCCTCGCCGTCGCCCTGGTGACCTGGATGGTCTTCTGGATGAGGAAGACCGCCCGGCACCTGCGGGCGGAGCTGGGCGCCAAGCTGGACGCGGCCCTGGCGATGGGCACCGGCGCGCTGGTCGCCACCGCCTTCCTGGCCGTCGGCCGGGAGGGCCTGGAGACCGCGCTCTTCGTCTGGGCGTCGGTACGGGCCTCCTCCGACGGCAGCCACGCGCCGCTGATCGGCGTGGTGCTCGGCCTGCTGACGGCGGTGCTGCTCGGCTGGCTGTTCTACCGGGGCGCGCTGCGGATCGACCTGGCGAAGTTCTTCACCTGGACCGGCGGGATGCTGGTCGTGGTGGCGGCGGGCGTCCTCGCGTACGGCGTGCACGACCTCCAGGAGGCGCGCTTCCTCGGCGGCCTCGCGGACAAGGCGTTCGACGTCTCGGCGACGATCCCGCCGGACAGCTGGTACGGCACCCTCCTCAAGGGCGTGTTCAACTTCCAGCCCGACCCGACGGTCCTTCAGGTCACGGTGTGGGCGCTGTATCTGGTCCCGACGCTCGCGCTCTTCCTCGCCCCGATAGGGTCGGGTCCGTCCGTGCGCGTGGAGAAGCAGAAGGCGACCGATGAGAAGGCTGAGGCTGGAGCGGCAGACCCGGCGGTCTGAGGTACGGCGGGGCCGGCGCCCCGCGAGGGCCCTGGCGTCCGTCGCCGCGGCGACCGTCGTGGCGCTGACGGCGAGCGGCTGCGTGACCGTCCACGGCGAGACCGCCGTCGTGTCGGCCGCGACCGCGGAGGAGACGACGGCGGCGCTGGCCTCCTTCGTCACCGCGTTCAACCGGGCCGACAAGGCCAACGACCCGAAGCTCGACGCCCAGCAGGTGACCGGCCCGCTGGGGGCGATCAACCAGGCCGGGCTGAAGTCGAAGTCGGTGACCGAGCCGGAGGGCAATCCGGACCACGAGCCGCTGGAGCTGCGCGACGCCCGCTTCCTGGTGCCCAGGAAGGCGGGCTGGCCGCGCTGGTTCGTCGCGGACACCGACGCCAACCGGGACGACGGCACCCCCGGGGCGGACAACCGCTGGCTGGTCGCCTTCGTCCGCAACGGCCCCGACCAGGAGTGGAAGGCCGCCCATCTGGTGATCCTCGGCCGGGACGAGATGCCCGAGTTCGCCGAGGCGGACGGCGGCCTGGTGCCGGTCGCCGCCGGCTCGGACGCGCTCGCGGTCGCCCCCGGCGAGCTGAGCGGGCGGTACGCCGCGTATCTGAAGGACGGCGGGACGAGCCCGTTCGCCGCCGGTCCGCACACCACCGAGTGGCGCGACAAGCGGGCCCGTACGGCCCAGCGGCCCGGCCTGGCCACCCAGTTCATCGACCGGGCCGCCGACGCGGGCGACTTCGCGCCGCTGGCGCTCGGGACGGCGGACGGCGGGGCGCTGGTCTTCTTCGCCAGCCGCCACTTCGAGCGGCAGACGACCTCGCCGGGCTACCGGCCCAAGCTGGGCCCGGAGCTGCGGGCCCTGATGAAGGGCGAGATCAAGAACACGGTGACCAAGGAGTGGGTGTCCAGCCAGGCCGTCCTGGTGAAGCCGGCGGGCACCGAGCGGGACGCGGTCACCTTCGCGGGCCGGCTCCAGGGCGTGGTGGCCGTCGAGGGCTCGTAGCCGCTCCGGGACCGGGAGGTCAGCGGGTGAGGGGCCAGGCGATCTCGTGGGCCCCGTGACCGTCCCCGGTCTCCCGCTCGGCGGCGTGCCGGGCACAGGCGTCGGTGAGGGTCTCCAGCAGGTTCAGCGGGTCGGGCAGGGCGTGCTCGGGGCCGCGGACCCAGCCGACGGCCGGATGGTCGTCCTCGTCACCGGGCAGCCGGGCGGGCGGGACCAGGACGTAGCTGCCGCGGCAGTGCCAGCGCAGACCGGGGTGCTCGTCCATGGTCTCGGGATGGCAGTCCAGCTCGCAGGGCCACCACTCGTCCTCGTCCTCGGGGGTGCCGCGGGTGGCGGTGAAGAAGAGCATCCGGCCGCCGTCGCCGGTGCTGTCCGGGGACTCGGCGACCGGTCCGACCTCGACGCCGTCGGCGAGCAGCCGTTCCAGGGCGGCGCGGCCGGCGGCCAGCGGCACGTCGAGGACGTCGTGGACCATGCCGGTGGCGGTGATGAAGTTCGCCCGGGGCTCGTTCCGCGCCCAGCGCTCGATCTGCGCGCGGTCGGTGGTCGACTGGGTCTGCCAGGCGAAGGAGACCGGGTGGCGGGCGGGGGTGGGACAGCCGATCCGCTCACAGGAACAGCTGTAGCCGACGGGGTAGGCGGCGGGGGCCAGGGGCAGTCCGGCGGCGGCGATGGCCAGGAGCAGCGTCTCGCGGGTGTTCCCGTCGTCGGCCGCGGCCCGTTTCGGGCGCCTGCGCAGCCACTGTGCGAGTTTGCTCTCCGTGCCGCGGTAGCGGCCGATGCCGTCGCCCATCTATCCCCTCACAGCTCATGCTCGCCCGGTCGGCTCTGCCCATGGTCCCACCATCCTGCTCCCCGGGTGACCGGAGTGGGGAACCCGGGCCGGTGACGACGCTCACGCTCGTCACGGACGGGGCGTGAGGCCACGCAGGGCGAGGCCGACGAGGGCGTCGGCGTAGGCGTGGGTGAGGGGCCCGGTGCGGTGCAGCCAGCGGTGGTGGAGCGGGCCGACCAGCAGCTCGGTGGCGAGCCGGGGGTCGACGTCCGGGTCCACCTGCCCGGCGGCCTGCGCGGCCTCGATGCGGCGGGCGAAGACCCGCAGCTGCGGTTCGAGGAGGGCGGCGGTGAAGCGGGCGCCGAGCTCGGGATCGGTGGACCCCTCGGCGGCGAGCGCCCGGGTGGGGGCGTCGTAGCGGGGGTCGTTCAGCTCGTCGACGGTGGCGCGGAGCACGAGCCCGAGGTCGGCGGCGAGGTCCCCCGTGTCGGGCAGCTCGGTCTGCCCGGGCGCGGCCCCGGCCTCCTCGGCGGCGCGGGCGCCGAGGTCGAGGTAGGCGTCGAGCAGCACCGCCGCCTTCGAGGGCCACCACCGGTAGATGGTCTGCTTGCCGACACCGGCCCGGGCGGCGATGCCCTCGACGGTGGTCTTCGCGTAGCCGCTCTCGGAGACGAGCCCGAGCGCGGCGTCGAAGATGGCACGCCGGGACCGCTCGCTACGGCGGGAGACGTCGGGAACCTTGGACTCGGACATGACACCCAACCTACCACCGGACGAGACGGGCCGTCTCGTTGGCTGGCACCCTTGGGCACCGGCCGGGCGCCGCCGCTCCGGCGTCGACGTTCCGGCGTCGACGTTCCGGGCGCGCGCGTCGCCCAGGCTCTCCGGCATCCCAGGCGTCCGGCCGGGCGTAGGTGTTGCGGCGTCGGTTGGACGTAGGCGTCGCGGCGTCGGCCGGGGGTCGACATCCGGACGCCGGTAGCCCGGATCGGCCGGACGCCGGCCGGGCGCGGGAGGCGGGCGCGGTCGGGCGCCGGAGCGGGCGCTTCGGGTGCCGACCAAGCGCCGGCGTCCCGGATCGGCCAGGCGCCGGCCGGGCGCCGGAGGCCGGATGCCGGCCGGGCAGCGGAGGTCGGACACGGCCGGACGCGGGATGTCGGGCGCGGCCGTGCAGAAGGAGGTCCGGCGCGGCCGGGCACCGGAGGTCCCGGCGTCGGTGGCCTGGGATCGGCCGGGCGGTGGTGGATCGGGGTCGACCAGGTGTACGGGGGGCGAACCACCCGAACGGTCCACTGCGCGCGGGCCTCCGAGAGCGGACCATGGCTCCACCGATCCACGGCCCGCCCCGCGGGCCGACCGTCCGTGAGGAGGCCCGATTGCGCTCCACTCCGCGCGAGTCCTCGCCCCGCCGCTACCTGATGTGCCCACCCGCGCACTTCTCGGTGACGTACTCCATCAACCCGTGGATGGACCCGACGAAACCCGTCGACCTGCCGCTCGCCGTCGCCCAGTGGGAGGACCTGCGCGACCGCTACCGGTCCCTCGGGCACACCGTCGAACTCCTCACCCCCGACCCGGCCCTGCCGGACATGGTCTTCGCCGCGAACGGCGCGACCGTCGTCGGCGGACGGGTCCTCGGCGCCCGCTTCGCCTACCCCGAGCGGACCGCGGAGGCCGACGCGCACCTCGACTGGTTCCGCCGCAACGGCTGGGCCGAGGAGGACCTGTGGGTCCCGCAGCACGTCAACGAGGGCGAGGGCGACTTCGCCGTCACCGCCTCCTGGATCCTGGCCGGCACCGGCTTCCGCTCCAGCCCGCTCTCGCACGGCGAGGCCCAGGAGTTCTTCGGCCGGCCGGTGATCGGCCTGGAGCTGGTGGACCCGCGCTACTACCACCTGGACACGGCGCTCAGCGTCCTCGACGAGGCGGCGGACGAGGTCATGTACTTCCCCGACGCCTTCTCCCCCGGCAGCCGGGCCGTCCTCGACCGGCTCTTCCCCGACGCGCTGAAGGCCACCGCCGAGGATGCGGCGGCCCTCGGGCTCAACGCGGTCAGCGACGGCCGGCACGTGCTGCTCCCGCAGACGGCCACCGGCCTCTTCGCCCCGCTCCGCGCCCGCGGCTTCGAGCCGATCGGCATGGACCTCGGCGAACTCCTCAAGGGCGGCGGCAGCGTGAAGTGCTGCACCCAGGAGCTGCGGCCCTAGTCGTCCTCGGCGGGCGGCCAGGAGTCGCCCCACTCGGCGTCACGGGCGTGCTTGTAGAGGGGCCCGTGGCGCTTGGTGACGGTCTCGCGACCCAGCCCCTCCGGGGCGCAGAGGTCGAGCAGGACGAGGCCCTTGCGGATCTGCGGCCTGCGGACGACGCGGGCGGGCGCGGGGGTCACGGGGAAGCGGGTGGCGGCCACGTACGCGTACTTCTCGTCCTCGTACGGCAGCGAGCCGCCCTTCACCTTGCGGTGCAGCGAGGAGCGGCTGACCCGCTCCGAGAAGTGGCACCAGTCGGTGCCCGGCTCGATCGGGCAGGCGCCGCTGTGCGGACAGGGCGCGGCGACGGTGAAGCCGGCGTCGACGAGGACGGACCGGGCGGCGATGATCCGCTCGTAGCCGTCCGGCGTGCCGGGCTCGACGATCACGACGGCGCCGCGCGCGGCGCGGGCCGCCTCGGCGACCAGGGCCGCCCTGTCCCCCTCGGTGAGCTCCTTGAGCACGTACGAGACGGTGACCAGGTCGGTGTCGGCGAGCCGCAGCGCGGTGCCGATCCGCTCGCGCCGCCACTCGGCGTCCAGGACGCCGGCGGCCAGTTCGCGGCCGAGGGCGAGGGCGGGCTCGGCCCAGTCGAGGACGGTGGTACGCGGCGGGGCCCCGTCCCACGCCTCGGCGACGGCCCAGCTCGCGGCGCCGGTCCCGCCGCCGACGTCCGTGTGGCTGCCCGGCACCCACTCCGGCGCGGCGGCCCGCAGCGCGTCCACGGCACCGCGGGCGGCCTCGAAGGTGGCGGGCATCCGGTAGGCGGCGTACGCGACCACGTCGGACCGGTCCCGCAGCACGGGCGCGTCGGTCGGGGTCGCCCCCCGGTAGTGCGCGATCAGCCGTTCGACGGCCTTCGCGGCCTGCGAGGCGGGCAGGCCGTCGAGCACCCTGGCGAGGGCGGCCCGCAGAACATCGACAGAGGCGACGGATCCATTCACCGTCCCCAGTCTAGGCGCCCCTCCCCCGCACTCCGCGCCCGGCGTGGAGCGGACCACCACCGCTCCGCCGGGGCGGTGCCCACCCCCAGGCCCGGCCGGGGACGTTGCGGCCGCCGCGCCGCTCCGTTGTGGGCAATCGTTCCGCCGGGGCGGTGCCCACCCCCGGGCCCGGCTGGGGGCGTTGCGGGTGGCCGCCGCCGTTTCGTTGTGGGCAATCGTTCCGCTGGGGCGGAACGGGTGGGCACAACGGAACGGCACCGTTGCGGGTGCCTCCGCGCCCCGAGCCTGGACCCGCACCCGTACGGAGCCGTACAGCCGGTGCGGGTTCAGGCGCAGAAGCCTAGGCCCGGCGGAGGGGCGCCGTTCCGTGTGCCCACCCGTTCCGCCCTGCGGAACGCCTGCCCACACGGGGGACCAGCCAGCGGCGCCGCCCAGAAGGCCGGGCCCGGCGCGTAGCCGGGCGTGAGGGTGGGCACCACCCTGCGGGACGCCTGCCCACACGGAGGGCCGGCGGACGGCGCCGCCCAGAAGGTCGGGCCCGGCGCGTGAGCCGGGCGTGCAGGGTGGGCGCCGCCCCGCGGAACGCCTGCGGGCGGGGTCAGGGGGTCGGGCGCCAGGGGCGGCAGAGGAGGAGGAAGGCGGTCAGGGCGGCCGTCGCGCAGACCAGCTGGACGACCGCCATGGGCACCGCCGTCCGCTCGCCCGCGATGCCGACGAGCGGCGACGCGACCGCGCCGATCAGGAAGGACGACGTGCCGAGGAGCGCCGACGCCGACCCCGCCGCGTGCGGCGTCCGCATCAGCGCCTGCGCGTTCGTGTTCGGCATCGCCAGGCCCATCGCGGACATCAGCACGAACAGCCCTGCCGCGATCGGCACGAGACCGACCTCTCCGAAGACGCCCGTCGTCATCAGCAGGAGCGCCGCCGAGGCGAGCAGGATGACGGACAGGCCCCAGCCGAGCGCCTTGTCGAGGCTGACCCGCCCGACGAGCAGCTTGCCGTTGATCTGGCCGACGGCCACGAGCCCGATGGAGTTGAGCCCGAAGAGGAGGCTGAAGGTCTGCGGGGAGGCCCCGTAGATCTCCTGGACGACGAAGGGGGAGGCGGAGATGTAGGCGAAGAGGGCCGCGAAGGCGAGCCCGCCCGCCAGCATGTAGCCGGTGAAGACGCGGTCGGCGAGCAGCCCCCGCATGGTCCGCAGCGCCTGCCCGACGCCGCCCTCCTGGCGTCGCTCCGGGGGCAGCGTCTCGTGCAGGAAGCGCCAGACGACGAGGGTGAGCAGGACGCCGATGGCGGCGAGGACGTGGAAGACGCCCCGCCAGTCGGTGATCCGCAGGATCTGTCCGCCGATGAGCGGCGCGATGATCGGCGCGACGCCGGAGATCAGCATCAGGGTGGAGAAGAAGCGGGCCATCTCGACGCCGTCGTAGAGGTCGCGGACGACGGCCCGGGCGATGACGATCCCGGCGGCTCCGGCGAGCCCCTGGAGGAGCCGGAAGGCGATGAGGAGTTCGGCGCTGGGGGCGAAGGCGCAGACGGCGGTGGCGAGGACGTAGACGACCATGCCGACGAGGAGCGGCCGGCGGCGTCCCCACTTGTCGCTCATGGGCCCGACGACGAGCTGGCCGAGGGCCATCCCGGCGAGGCAGGCGGTGAGGGTGAGCTGGACGGTGGCGGCGGGGGCGGTCAGCGAGCGGGTGACCTCCGGCAGCGCCGGCAGGTACATGTCCATGGACAGCGGCGGGAGGGCGGTGAGCCCGCCGAGCACGAGGGTGACGAGCAGTCCGGCCCGACGGGCGGCGGGAACGGCGGCCGTCGGAGTTCCGGTTATGTGTCCTTGTGTTGTTTTCTGGCCGCTCTCCGGCATCGACTGCTCCATTTCGTTGAATCCTTGCCTATGCTCTCAGCTCGGCGGGGCGGATCGAGACCCTTGGGGTGGACGGACGTGAACGACATGGCCGACATGGTGCGGTGGGGCATTCTCGCGACGGGCGGGATAGCGGAGCGGTTCGCGACGGATCTGGCCGGGCTGGACGGCGCCGAGGTGGTGGCGGTGGCGTCCCGTACGGAGGCGTCGGCGCGGACCTTCGCGGACCGGTTCGGGATCGCGCGGGCGTACGGCGGCTGGGACGGCCTCTTCGCCGACCCCGAGGTGGACGTGGTCTACGTGGCGACCCCGCACCACGCCCACCGGGAGGCGGCCGGCCGCGCCCTGGAGGCCGGCAAGGCGGTCCTCTGCGAGAAGGCGTTCACGCTGAACGCGCGGGAGGCGGAGGAGCTGGTCGCGCTCGCCCGGGACCGCGGCCTCTTCCTCATGGAGGCCATGTGGATGTACTGCAACCCGCTGATCCGGCGGCTCGCGGAGCTGGTCCGGGACGGCGCGATCGGCGAGGTGCGGACCGTACAGGCCGACTTCGGGCTGGTCGGCCCGTTCGATCCCGGACACCGGCTGCGGGACCCCGCCGTCGGCGGCGGCGCCCTGCTCGACCTGGGCGTCTACCCGGTGTCGTTCGCGCACCTGCTGCTCGGCGAGCCGGACTCGGTGCAGGCGCACGCGCGGATCTCCCCGGAGGGCGTGGACCTGAACACCGGCATGCTGCTCGGCTGGTCGGACTCGGGCGCCTCGGCGCTGCTGTCCTGCTCGCTGGAGGCGGACACCCCGCTGACCGCCTCGGTGACGGGCACGAAGGGCCGGATCGACGTGCCGCGCGGCTTCTTCTTCCCGGAGCGGTTCACCCTGCTGCGGGACGGGGCCGAGCCGGAGGAGTTCACCAACTCCCACCACCCGCACTCGCTGCGGCACGAGGCCGCCGAGGTGACGCGGTGCCTGCGGGCCGGGGAGACGGAGTCGCCGCTGGTGCCGCTGGACGGCACGCTCGCGGTGATGCGGACGCTCGACGCGGTACGGGACCGCGT
>NZ_JBHYKM010000096.1:16664-32910 GCF_042741435.1 Streptomyces sp. NPDC058955
CTCTACGCCCCCGGCAAGTGCGTCCGCTTCTCCGCCTACTACGAGGAGTGGGGCGCGATCCTGCCCCACGACAACAAAAAAAACCCACCCACGGGCCACATCGGCGGGACCCCCCGGCCCCCGCCGCCCCCCGGGCCCCGGGCGGCCCCCCCCGGGGTGGTTGTGCGGCCGAGGCGGGGCGTACGGGACCGCGTCGGCGTCCGCTATCCGCAGGAGGCCGGGCTCACGCGGGTGTGAGGCCCGGACGGCCCGCCTCCGTCACGAAGGAGGCGGCGGTGGCGACCGGGGCGCCCGGCGTCGTCACGTACGGGACCGTACGGAAGTCGGCGCGGGCGCTCTCCTCCGCGAGCGTCACGGTGACGTAGCCGCGCCGCCCGTTGAAGAACTTCAGGTGCGGGTTGGCCTGCGTCAGCCGGTCGTAGTTGGACGGCCGGTCGGCGCCGTCCTTGCCGCTGGCGATCGAGGTGGCGACGATCTCGGTGCCGACGGTGCGGGAGCCCGGGTCGCGGAAGTCGGCCTTGAGGTCGAAGCCGTAGCTGACGTGGACGTCGCCGGTGAGCACCATCAGGTTCTCCACCCCGGCGGACTCGGCGCCCGCGAGGAGCCGCTGCCGGGAGGCCGGGTAGCCGTCCCAGGAGTCCATGGAGAGCTTGAAGTCGGCGGTGGGGCGGTCGCGGCGCTCGGCGAAGACGACCTGCTGCGGCAGGAGGTTCCAGCGGGCGTCCGAGGCGCGCCAGCCGTCGAGGAGCCAGCGCTCCTGGGCGGCGCCGGTCATGGTGCGGGCCGGGTCCTCGGAGAGCGGGCCCGGGACCTGCCAGCCGTCGCCGTACGCCTGGTCGGAGCGGTACTGGCGGGTGTCGAGGATGTCGAACTGGGCGAGCCGGCCGAAGGTCAGCCGCCGGTACAGCCGCATGTCCGGGCCCTCGGGGAGCTGGGGGGCGCGCAGCGGCTGGTGCTCCCAGTAGGCGCGGTAGGCGGCGGCGCGGCGGAGCAGGAACTCCTCCGGCGGGACGGAGTTCTCGGGGATGCCGCCCGCGTAGTTGTTCTCGGTCTCGTGGTCGTCCCAGGTGACGACGAAGGGGTGCGCGGCGTGCGCGGCCCGCAGGTCGGGGTCCGACTTGTAGAGGCCGTACCGCAGCCGGTAGTCCTCCAGGGTGACCGTCTCGCGGTTGAAGACGGCCGGGAGGGTGCGGTCGGTGTAGGCGCGGGCGCCGCCGGTGGCGTTGACGGCGTACTCGTAGAGGTAGTCGCCGAGGTGGAGGACGACGTCGAGGTCCTCGTCGGCGAGGTGCCGGTAGGCCGTGAAGTACCCGTCGTGGTACGCCTGGCAGGAGACGGCGCCGAGCCGCAGCTCCGACGGCCGGGCCCAGGGCGCGGGCGCGGTGCGGGTCCGTCCGACCGGGCTGGTCCAGTCCCCCGCCCTGAACCGGTAGAAGTACTCCCGGCCGGGCTCCAGGTGCTCGACCTCGACGTGCACGGTGTGGCTGAACTCCGGGTGCGCGGTGGCGCGTCCGCGCCGGACGGGCCGGGCGAAGCGCTCGTCGCGGGCGAGTTCCCAGTGGACGGAAACGCGCTCGGCGGGCAGGCCGCCGCCCGGCTCGAAGGGGCGGGGCGCGAGTCGGGTCCACAGCAGGACCGAGCCGGGCTGCGGGTCGCCGGAGGCGACGCCGAGGGTGAACGGCTCCTCGGTGATGCGGCGCCCGTCCAGCTCGGCGGCGGCGGCCGCGCCGGCGGCGGGCAGCTGGGTGGCAAAGGCGAGCGCGGCGGCGGCGCCGGCCGTGGTGAGGAACCGGCGGCGGCCGAAGTGGCGTGCGGCGGCGCGGAGTTCCTCGCCGTGGGCCGTTGTGCTGCTCGGTGCGGGTGTCATGTGCCCCTCCCCTGACGGTTGGTGTCCGTCGGTATTCGAGGGGGGCGGGGCGACATCTCCTTGTCGGGGACAGGTCATCCACGTGTCGGACGGATGAGTTCATGGGGCACGCGTCTGGCGTACGCTGCGCGGCCGGGAGCGACACGAGGCTGGAAAGGCGGTTCGGCATGGGCGTCGCGGTGGTGACGGGAGCGGGTTCGGGCATCGGCCGGGAAGTGGCGCGGGCGCTCGCGGAGGCGGGCTGGTCGGTGGCGCTCGCGGGCCGCCGGCTCGCCCCCCTGGAGGAGACGGCGGAGGGCCTGGCGGAGGCCCGCACCCTCTGCGTCCCGACGGACGTGACCTCACCGGAGGAGGTGGCGGCCCTCTTCGACGCGGTACGGGACCGCTTCGGCCGCGTCGACCTGCTCTTCAACAACGCGGGGACGTTCGCGGGCGGCGGCACCCCGGTCGAGGACCTGTCCTACGACACCTGGCGGGCGGTCGTCGACGTCAATCTGACGGGCGCCTTCCTGTGCGCCCAGGCCGCCTTCCGGGCGATGAAGGAGCAGTCCCCGCAGGGCGGCCGGATCATCAACAACGGCTCGATCTCCGCCCATGTGCCGCGCCCGCACTCGATCGCGTACACGGCGACCAAGCACGCGATGACGGGCCTGACCAAGTCCCTGTCGCTGGACGGCCGCCCGTACCGGATCGCCTGCGGCCAGCTCGACATCGGCAACGCGGCCACCGAGATGACGGCCCGCATGCAGACCGGCATCCTCCAGGCCAACGGCGAACTGGCCGCCGAGCCGGTGATGGACGCGGCGGACGTGGCGGCGACCGTCGTCCACATGGCGGCCCTGCCGCTGGAGGCGAACGTGCAGTTCGCCACGGTGATGGCCACGGCGATGCCCTACATCGGCCGCGGCTGACGCCTCACTCCGCGGGCGCCTGCCCGGTCTCGAACCGCGCCACCTTCCCGCCCACGACGGTGAACCGCCAGACCGTCCGCATGGCCCCCCAGGTGTCGTTGCCGTAGGTGGCGACGAGGGCGAGCCCGTCCTCGTCCTCGCTCTCCACCACCATCCGCCCGTGCGACGAGAACACCTCCCGCTCGGTCCACTCCCGCAGATCCCGCTCGGACCCGTCGTCGGACATGGTCGCCCCCGGCGCGAGGGCGGCGGCGAAGGCGTCACGGTCATTGGCGTTCAGCGCGGCGACGAAGGCGCGCACGGCAGGCTCACGAAGCCGGTCCACGGGAAGCGTCATGCCCCACCCGTACACCGTCCGCCCCGCCCACCCGACGGAACCTGGCCGCACGCCCCGGCGTGTCAGCGCCCGGGCTGGGCCACCCGGGCGACCGGGGCCCGGGCGGGCGGCACCACCGCGACCACCTCCCCCGGCGGCGTGTCGCCCGAGCCCGCCCCGGGCGGGAGCCGGGCCTCCAGCCGCTGTCGCTGCGCCTCGTCGAGCTCGTGCCCGCGGAGCGGACCGAGGACCGCCTCGGCACCCTGGAGGGTGAAAGCCTCGGCGGTGCCGTCGCAGTGATGTTCCAGCCACTGGACGGACCACTCCACCACGCGACGCGTCTCCGCCGCCGACAGGTCCTCCAGCACGAGCAGTGACCTGAGGAGGAAGCGGGCACGCCAGTCCGGCATGTGGTGCTCCAGCCACGCCAGCGACCAGGAGATCGTCTTCGTGCGCTGTGCCAGCGGGACGTCGGGGCGCGTCAGGCGGGGCTCCAGCACGAAGCTGGCGTGGAAGGCGGTGGGGTCCGCCGACACCCGGGCGGTCACCAGCGCGTCGACGTTCGCGGCCCGGTCCGCCGGCAGGTCCGGGCGCTCGGCGAGGATGCCGAGCATGCACCACGCCTCCGCCGTCTCCTGCCGGTTGATCCACCACAGTCCGTAGTCCGCCAGCCGCGCGGTCTGGGCCTCGCTCAGGCCCGCCATGTCGAGGAGCGCCTCCAGCGTGCGGTGCAGTTTGCGGGCATGGCTGTGGTTCTCCAGCCAGACGAGGGCCGTGTCCAGGTAGGCGTCGAGCTCGGCCGCCCCCATCCCGCCGCGCCGGGCGAGCGTGACCAGGAGCCGCCGTGCCGCCCGGCTGGTCCGGTGGGTCCTCAGCCACTCCAGGGCGCGCGGCAGGACCCACTCCCATTCGCCGTCCGTCAGATCGCCCCGCGCCACCAGCGGGGTGAGGACGAATCCGGCCTCCTTCATCGCGTGATACCGGGCGAGCCAGCCACGGGTGATCGCGACGGTGTCGCGGACGCGGTTCTCCACCAGCCGTGGGCACTCCAGGAGGCGTTCCGCGAGGGAACCCGCCTCGACGGTCGCCGCCCGGTGCCGCAGCCAGCCGATGGCCAGCAGGGCGCTGTCGTCGAGCTGCCGCTCGTTCAGCTCCGGGTGGGTGAGGAGCAGTTCCAGCACGTACCGGGCCCGGGGCTGATCCTCGTACGTCACCAACCACCGCAGGCTGTACGTCACCACCGCGTCGAGCTGTGCGTCCGGCAGACCCGGCGTCTTCAGCAGCGTCTGGATCAGGTACGTGGCGGTGATGGTCGTGCCGTGCCGTTCCAGCCAGCCGAGGGCCGAGGCGACGACCCTCTCCGCGTACCCCTCCGCCGGCTCCGCGTCCCGGAGCACGGGCTGCCGGAGGACGGCGGTCAGCAGATGCAGCGCCTGCCGCTCCGTGGCGTGCTCCTCCAGCCACTCCACGGCGCGGACGAGGTCCCGCAGCCGCTCCTCGTCGGTGCGTGCCGGGTGGTCCGCCAGCGCCTTGCAGAGCTGCTGGACCTCCAGCCGGAGAGTGGGGTCCTGCCGCTCCCGCAACTCGGCGAACGCGGCGACCTGCCCGCGCTGTTCAGGGGTGAGTCCGGGCCGCCGCAGCAGCTCCGGCAGCAGCTGGTCGGTTCCGTTCCCCGGGCAGTACCGCTCCAGCCAGGTCAGGCCCTCCTCCACGCCGGTCGCGGCCTCCGCCGCCGTCAGGTCGTCGCGCGCGAGGAGCGCGCCGAGCAGGGAACCGGCGATCTTGTGCCGCCGGTGCAGCTCCAGCCATCGGGCCGTGTACCGGACGGCGGACCGCACGTCGGCGGGCTTGAGTTCGCAGCGGCGGAGCAGGGGCCGCAGGACCCGGTCCGCCGTGTCGGCGAGGTGGTACGCGCGCAGCCAGGCGAGCGCCGAGGCGATGCCCTGTTCCGCGTGGACGCCGCCGAGCTCGGGCCGGGCGAGCAGGGCGGGCAGGACGTAGCTGGCGTCCTTGACCTCCCGGTGCTCCGACAGCCAGCCGAGGGCGAGGACGACGGCCCGGTGGGCCTCGACCGCGGGCAGGTCCTCCCGCGGGAGCAGGTACGAGAGGACGAACCCCGCCGTCGGCTTGAGCCCGTGGAGCTCCAGCCAGGACGTCGCGAGCCCTATGACCAGCCGGGTCTGCTCCTCGGCGAGGTCGCTCCGGGACAGCAGCTTGGACATGATGAAGCTGGCGTTCTCCTCCTCGGCGTGGGCCTCCAGCCACGCGACGCCGAAGCCCGCCACCACCCCTCGCTCCTCGAGGGTCAGGTCGTCGCCCTCGAGGAGCGTGCGGATCAGGAAGTCGGGATCCTTGTCCTCGGCGTGGGCCTCCAGCCATGCGACGCCGAAGCCCGCCACCACCCCTCGCTCCTCGGGGGTGAGGTCGTCGCCTTCGAGGAGCCGGCGGATCAGGAAGTCGGCGTCGTGCTCGACGGCGTGGGACGACAGCCACCGGAGCGCGTGGTCGACCGTCTGCCGGAGCTGCGGCCGACCCGCTCCCCGCCGGCCCAGCACCGGGTGCAGGACCCGGTTGGCGTGCCGCGTCTCGCCGTGGTGTTCCAGCCATTCGAGCGCCAGTGTGGCGGCGTAGCGGATCTCCTCGCGCGGAAGGTCGGGGTGTTCCAGCAGGGCGACGACGACCTTCGAGGAGATCTCCAGGTCGAGGTGGCGCCCCACCCAGCCGTAGGACGCGGCGAACGCCCGCCGCACCTCGTCGTTGGTCAGGTCCCGCCGGACGAGCAGGGGATGCAGGATTGTCCCGGTCTGCCGCGCGGCCATCGCGTTCTCGCACCAGTGCAGTGCCGCGAGTACGGCCTTCCTCACCTGGTGCGAGGTGAGGTCGCTGCGGGTCACCAGGGCGCCCAGGACGAAGTGGGCCTCCCGGGACCGGCCGTGGAGCTTGATCCAGCCGACCGCGTTCTCCAGGAACGGGCTCAGCCCGTCGGGGAGGTCCGTCCGGTTGAGCAGCGGGCCCAGGACGTAGCTGGCGTCCTGGCGCCAGCCGTACGCGTCGAGCCAGCGCACCGCCGCCGGCACGAGCAGGGCCGCGCTCTCGGCGGGCAGGCGCGACAGACCGCTGTGGAGCAGGTGGCGGGCGTCGGCGTGGTCGCCGTACTCGTCGAGCCACGGACCGGCAACCTCCTGCCAGTTCCGTACGGCCGCCTGCGACCAGGGCGGCCCGTAGACGAGGGCCCCGAGGGCGTACCCGCCCGTGTCGGCGTCGCGCCGCATGGCGTCGCCGATGGCGGCGGCGTTCTCCGTGAACCAGCGGTCGAGGAGCTCCGACACCGCGTCCCGGGACCGCGGCGTCAGGTCGTTCATCAGTCGCGCGAGGTTCGTCGCGTAGCGCCCGAGCGTCCGGGGGCCGGTGAGCGAGGCATCCAGCAGGGACGTGGTCCCGCGGCGGTCCGGGGACCGGGATCCGGGCGGGAGGATCACGGACTCGACGAGCTGGTCGCAGACGATGTCGTGGGCGGTGGTCACCGTGTCGGCCGGGCCCGTGCGCTGCAGCCAGCCCAGGTCGAGCAGGGTCTCCACGACCTCCTCGGCCTCCGGCGCGTCCTCGCTCGCCCGGGGCAGCGCCGCCTGCGCGGCGGCGACCACCTCGGCGTACCGCTGCGGGCACGCGGCTGCGGCGGCCGCCGCGGCCACCAGCAGCTCGGACGCCGGGACCTGCTGGAACGTGGTTGCCCTGCGCCGGTCGTCGCCGCTCCGGACGACGCCGAGGTCGTCCTCCTCCAGCCGGCTCCTGAGCCAGGTGGACAGCTCGCCGCTGGCCCGCAGCCCGGCGAGGTCCGGCAGGCTGCCGTCCTCGAAGCGGCGCTCCACCTCACGGGCGATCAGCAGGGCGATGACGGGGCGGTGGCCGCAGATCTCCCACATCCGGTCCATGCCCAGCCGGGCGACGGCGGTGGGTGCCAGTCTGGTGAGCGCCTGCTCCGCCACCCGCCGCTGGAACTCCTCGTCCTGCCGCAGTTCGACCTCGTCGAAGAGTTCGTACAGGTGGAGTTCGTCGCTCTTGCGCAGCCAGCCGGGGCGTCCCGTGGCGAGGAAGGCGACCTTGATCCCCTGGAGGCGGGCCGCCGGCAGGAGCTGGTACCGCAGGGTCGTCAGGTCGAGGCGGGGGCCGTCGTTCCTGACGTAGTGGTGGAGGTAGTCCATCACCACCAGGGCGGGGGTGTCCTCGGCCAGGACTTCGTCGACGATCTCGGTGGTCACCTCCTTCCCGCCGGGGCGCAGGTGCAGCACCCGCCAGTCCGCGTCCAGCGCCACCCGCCCCACTTCGAGGACCGTGCGGGTCTTTCCGGTGCCCGCCGCGCCGGTCAGCAGCACGCCCCGGTCGTCGGACGCGCGCAGGCGGCGGAAGAGGCGGGACGGCTCGGTCTCGTGGTCCTGCCCGGGAGACACGTAGGGGAGGCATTCGGGGGTGAGGTTCCGCTCGAACCCACCGAGCCCTCCGACGAAGTTCTCCTGGGGGATCACCGACCCCAGCCCCACGGGGCGGGGCGGCGCGGGCCGGCCGGCGGTCCCTGCCGCGGCGGCGGGCTTCTCGCCGGTGAAGGCCGGATTGCGGGCGAGCGGGATCCGGCCGCCCTCGCCGGTGGCCGCGATGCGGGGTTCCGGTACCTCCTTGCCTCCCTCGATCCGGTCCGCCAGCCGTGACCTGAGGACTGCCAGGACGTCCCCGGTCGTCAGATGGCGCTGTTCCTCGCCTCTGCGTCCGTCGCCGAGCGGCCCCGTGATGCCCTCTCGGAGCACGTCCACCAGGGCGAGGGTGAACACGCTGCCGTCCGGGGTGCACAGCGACTCCTCGGTCGCCGCGGCCGAGGTGAGGACGCAGGCCCCGTCGATGCCGAGGTCCTCGTCCTCCTCCGGCCGGTCCCCGCCGCCCATCCGTACGGCGTATCCGCTGTAGCAGCAGTCGACGATGACGACCTTCTGCCGCGCGAGGGAATGCTCGACGCACTCCCTGATCTCGTTGTAGTCGATCGAGTGGTACTTCCGCCCGTGGCTGGATTCCTTCGTGGCGAGGAGCAGCCCCTGACCGCCCCGGGGGTGGTGGCCGTGCCCGGCGTAGTAGACCAGCAGCAGGTCGGAGGCTTCCTCCGCGGCGGCGGACACGGCCGCGAGGAATCTGTCCCGCTTGCTGTCGGCGGGAAGGATCTCGCAGTCCGCCTGCCGGAGCAGTCCCCGCTCCGGGTGGGTGAGCTGCTCGATGAGTCCGGGGACGTTCTTGGCGACTCCATCGAGTCGGGGGAAGCCGCCGAACTCGTGGACGCCCAGGAGAACGGCCCGGGACGAGGGAGCCGCCTGGTCGGTCATGACGGGTCGGCGTCGGTGTCCGTGCCCGTTTCCCCGGCCTCCAGCCGGCGGAGCAGGTCGGCGAGCTGCTCCGGTTCGAGGTGTCCGATGTCGACGGTCGTGCTCCCGAAGACCAGCGTGCGCGCGCCCCGGTTCTCCGCGCGGCCGCGCGCGAGCCGCCAGCCGGCGTAGCCGACCGCGAAGTTCGCGATGTCGCCGGCGGAACCCAGGATGATCTCCAGGGCGTCCATCGCACCCATGGTGGGCCCGGGCGTGGAGACGGGGGTGACGGACAGTCGGCGCGCCTTCGGATGGCGGGCCAGCCAATCCTGAAGCTCCGTCAAAGCCAGCTTGTCGTCATCGCTTTCGACGTGGATGCGCATCGCCAGGTCCCCTCGCCCGTACGTGAACAGGCGTCGATGGTAGCGGCCGTCCGCTCACCACCGGACCGGAAGCGCTCAGGTGGCCGGATCTCGCGATCGCTCTGGCGCGACATCGTGCATGGGCCAGTCGGGCGAGCCCCGCGGCGGCCTCCCGGGGAGCGGGGGGCGGCGCGGGCAGTATCGAGGGGCCAAGCCCCCGTGCCCGCTGGAGGAAGCGATGTCGGAGCAGGACCGGATCGTCAAGCTGTACGCGAAGGGGGCCCCGGTCGGGGTCCACGAGGGAGGGCTGGTCGGCTTCCCGGTCGACGAGCACCGCACCGCCGAGTGGGCGGTCGGCGAGGCGGACGGCGGGTTCCGTCTCACCGTGAAGGGGACCGAGGACACCATCACCGCCGCCGGCACCGACCGCGCCCAGGCCCTGGTCCGCCCCGACGCCTCCCCGGCCTCGGTGTGGCGCCTCCAGCGGGTCACCCCGGAGGGCGTCGCCACGATCACCACCCTCGACGCGCTCGGCACCGGCACCTATGTGATCAGCCAGCACGGCCTCCCGCTGGGCCGCGACCTCTTCGAGGACCGCAGCCTCGCGCCGAAGCCGGTGGTGACCCGCACGGACGACCGCGAGCCGCACTGGACGGTGGAGGTCCTGGTCTGAGCGGTCGTCCCGCCACACGCGAAAGGGCCCCGCGAGGGGGCCCTGGAGGGGCAGACGAGTCGGGCTGTACGCCGGGTTCTGTGCCCCGGGACCTCGCGGTCGTCGGGGTGACGGCCATCCATCTAGGGCCGGCGTTGCCGCCGGCCTCGTGCGGTCTACCCGCGAACTCGGGCGAGCAGCCCTCGATCATTCGCGCAGGGACACCGGGGTGTCCCCTCTTGACCTTGCTCCGAGTGGGGTTTACCTAGCCGCCTGAGTCACCTCAGGCGCTGGTGGTCTCTTACACCACCGTTTCACCCTTACCGTGGGCCGAGGCCCCCGGCGGTCTGTTTTCTGTGGCACTGTCCCGCGGGTCACCCCGGGTGGCCGTTAGCCACCACTCTGCTCTGTGGAGCCCGGACGTTCCTCGGGGAGATCCGAAGACCTCCACGCGGCCGCCCGCCCGGCTCGTCTGCCGTGCCGACCATGCTACCTGCCGGGAGGGACGGCGCTTGACCTTGTCGCGGCGTCAGGGTTTCTACTGAGGTCATGCGTATCGGCGAGATCGCCGCGCTCGTCGGGGTCACCCCCCGCGCCGTGCGGCACTACCACCGTCTGGGGCTGCTGCCCGAGCCCGAGCGGCTGCCCAACGGGTACCGGGACTACGGCATCCGGGACGCGGTGCTGCTCGCCCGGGTGCGGCGGCTGGCCGAGCTGGGGCTCGGGCTCGACGAGGTGCGGGACGTGCTCGCGGACGACGAGGGGCGGGAGCTGGTGGAGGTGCTGGAGGAGCTGGACGCGGACCTCGCGCGCCAGGAGGCGGTGGTCCGGGAGCGGCGGGCGCGGCTCGCCGGGCTGCTCGGCGAGGCGCGGGCCGGGCGGCTCACCGCCGAGGGGCCGGTCTCGCCGGAGCTGGCGGCGCTGCTCGCGGGGGTCGGCGAGCTGCCGGACTCGCCGATGGCGGCGAAGGACCGGGAGATCCTCGCGCTGCTCGACACCGTCGTGCCCGCGGAGGAGCGGGCCCGGCTGATGGGCCTGATGCACGAGGTCGCCGGGAGCGCCGGGGAGGTGTACGGGCTCCTCGACGCGCTCGCCGGCGCCCCGGTGGACGATCCGCGGGTCGAGGAGGCCGCGCGGGCGCTCGCCGGGACGCTGCCGGACGGGATCGGCGGCTTCGAGCTGCCCGCGGAGGGGTCCGGCGGGCTCGCGGACGTGTTCTTCGCGGATCTCGCGCCGGCCCAGGCGGCGGCCGTGCGGCGGGCGCTGGCGCTGGTGGCGGAGCGTTCGGCGGAGCGCTCCCGGGAGCGGGAGGGTGACGGTCGTGGCGGGGCGTGAGCGGGGGCCCGTGCTGAGGCTGCTGCGCGGGGTCGCGTACGCGGCGCTCCCGGCCGAGCTGGTGGTGTGCGCGCTGCTGCTCGGCGGGGTGCGGGTGCCCGGCGCGGTCCTGGCCGGCGCGGAGCTGGTGATGGTCGCGCTGCTCGCGGCCGAGGGGGTCGTGTGGCTGCGGCTGCGGCGGCGGGGGCTGTCGCGGCGGGAGGCGCTGGCGGAGCTCGTACCGGAGCGGGTGCTGCGGCTGGTCGGGCACGAGCTGCGGCTGATGACGAGCCTGGGGCGGTGGGTGGCGCGGCGGCCGCACGGGACGGCGGGCGCCGCGGGCGTCTTCCCGCACGCGCGGGACCAGGCCGCCCTGATGTACGGCTTCGCCTTCGTCTGCCTGGTCGAGACGGTCGGCATGACGTGGCTGCTCGCGGACGTGCCCGTGGTGCACGAGGTCGTGCTCGTCCTCGACGTCTACACGGTCCTCTTCGTCCTCGGGCTGCACGCGGCGTCCGTCACCCGGCCGCACGTGCTGGACGGCGGGCAGCTGCGGGTGCGCCAGGCCGCCCATGTCGACGTGCCGGTGCCGCTGGACCGGATCGCGGCCGTCCGCAGGGAGAACCGTTTCACCCACGAGAAGCGGGACGGCGAGCTGAACCTGGCCGTCGGCTCGCAGACCTCCGTGACCCTGGAGCTCGACGAGCCGGTCGACGTGGTCGGGCTGCTCGGCTCGGTGCGGCAGGTGACCACCGTACGGCTGCACGCGGACGACCCCCGGGCGCTGCACTCGGCGGTCCGCGACGCGGTCACGCGGGCGCGAACAGCACCTTCGCCCGGCCGGGATCCGCTGCCGCGAGCCTGACCCGCAGCCACTGGCCGAGCGGCAGCGGGGCCGTACCGCCCTCGACCCGGGCGACGACCGCCGGGTCGTCGAGGTGGACGGTGCCGACGGACGGCTCCCGCTCCTTCACGTCGATCACGTACGCGTCGAAGAGCTCGCCGACCCGGCCGCTGAGCAGCGCCGCCTCGACGACGTCGACGCTCTCCCGCTCCACGGTGTTGGCCCGGCGCGAACCGGCGGCCATGGTGTCGGGCAGGCCGGGCAGCGCGGCCCGCACCCACTCCGGCGGCTCGTTCCCGGCGACCGCTGCCACGCACAGCTCGGAGGCGTACCGGTCGACGAGCCGGCGCAGCGGGGCGGTGCAGTGGGTGTACTCGTCGGCGACGGCCGCGTGCACGGCCGGGTCGGGCAGCCGGCCGTCGGTGAAGACGGTGTAGCCGGCGCCGCGCAGCAGGGTGGTGCACTCCTGGAGGAAGGCGGCGTGGCGCGGGTCGGTGGGGTCGGCGTTCCTGACCACCTCCGCGTACGGCACGTGGTGCGGCCAGGCGACGCCGAGCGCCTCGGCGGAGCGGCGCAGCCGGGCGACGGCCCCGTCGGGGGCGACGGGCAGGGTGCGCAGGATGCCGGTGCCGGCGGCGGTCATGAGGTCGGCGGCGGCCATGCCGGTGAGCAGGGAGATCTGGGCGTTCCAGCTCTCGGCGGGCAGCGGCGCCCGGTAGGCGAGCGTGTAGGTGTGGTCGCCGGGGACCTCGACGATCTCCTGTTCGGGGACGTCGAGGGAGATCCCGCCGCGTTCGATCTCGCGCTCCTCGCGGAGCCGGCCGATGTCGCGGAGGAGGGCGAGGGGTTCCTCGGCGGTGCCGGCGTCGATCTGCCGCTGGACGCCGGCGTAGTCGAGTTTGGCGCGGCTGCGGACGAGGGCGCGGCGCAGGTCGGTGGCGACGCGGCGGCCCTCGGCGTCGAGGTCGATCCGCCAGAGCAGGGCGGGGCGGGGCTCGCCGGGCAGCAGGCTGGCGGCGCCCTCGGAGAGGACCGGCGGGTGGAGCGGGGCCTTGCCGTCGGGGAAGTAGAGGGTGAGGACCCGCCGGTGGGCCTCGGCGTCGATCGCCCCGCCGGGGGTGACGAAGGCGGCGACGTCGGCGATGGCGTAGTGGACGCGGTAGCCGCCGTCGGCCCGCCGGGCCAGGTGCATGGCCTGGTCGAGGTCGGTGGAGGTGGGCGGGTCGATGGTGAGGAACGGCAGGTCGGTGGCGTCGTGGGCGGGGAGGCGGGGGTTCTTCGCGGCGGCCTCCGCCTCGGCGAGGACGGCCTGCGGGAAGCCCTCGGGGACGGCGAGCTCGGTACGGAGTGCGCGCAGGGCGGCCCGCAGCGGAGCCTCGGCTGCGCCGGTCACGTGGATGTGGCGGCGGGGCATGGAACCGAGCGTAGGGCGGGCGGCGGGGGGCGGCACGTCGTGGGAGCGGGGCGGCGGTGGTTTGTACGCTGGCATGCCGGGGCCGCATCCCCGTTCCCGTACGTACGAAGGAGAACCACCGTGCTCGTGCTGCTGCCGCCCTCCGAAGGCAAGGCGCCCTCCGGGTCCGGGGCGCCGCTCAAGCCGGAGTCGCTGTCGCTGCCGGGGCTCGCGGCGGCGCGGGCGGCGGTGCTGGACGAGCTGGTCGAGCTGTGCACCGCCGACGAGGAGAAGGCGCGCGAGGTGCTGGGCCTGAGCGAGGGGCTGCGCGGCGAGGTCGCGAAGAACACCGGGCTGCGGACGGCGGGCGCGCGTCCGGCCGGCGAGATCTACACGGGGGTGCTGTACGACGCGCTGGGCCTGGCGACGCTGGACGCGGCGGCCCGGGAGCGGGCGGGGGCCTCACTGCTGGTCTTCTCCGGGCTGTGGGGCGCGGTGCGGGTGACCGACCGGATCCCGTCGTACCGCTGCTCGATGGGGGTCAAGCTGCCCGGCCTCGGCGCGCTGGGCGCGCACTGGCGGGGGGCGATGGCCTCGGTGCTGCCGGAGGCGGCCGGGGACGGGCTCGTGCTGGACCTGCGCTCGTCGGCGTACGCGACGGCGTGGAAGCCGAAGGGCGAGGTGGCGGCGCGGACCGCGACGGTACGGGTGCTGCACGCGCCGACCCGGAAGGTGGTCAGCCACTTCAACAAGGCGACCAAGGGCCGGATCGTGCGGAGCCTGCTGGAGTCGGCCGCGGCCCCGGGCACGCCGGCGGAGCTGGTGGAGGCGCTGCGGGACCTCGGGTACGTCGTGGAGACGGGCGCGAAGGCGGGGGCGCTGGACGTGCTGGTGGACGAGATCCACTGACCCTTCGTTGCGCCCTGCGCAACGGGCGTTGCGCAGGGCGGGGGTGCTGGGCAGGATGAGGCCATGCCCCGCACCCCCGGCCTCTTCGCGCTCGCCCCGCACGCCCCCGTCGTCCCGGTCGTGGTGATCGAGGACGCCGCCGACGCCGTGCCGCTGGCCCGGGCCCTGGTGGCCGGCGGGCTGCCGCTGATCGAGGTCACGCTGCGCACCCCGGCCGCGCTCGACGCGGTGCGGGCGGTCGCGGCCGAGGTGCCGGGGGCGGTGGTCGGCGCGGGGACGGTGGTCTCGGCGGCCGGTGCGGCGGACGCCGTACGGGCGGGGGCGCGGTTCCTGGTGAGCCCGGGGTGCTCGGGGCGGCTGCTCGGGGCGCTGCGGGAGTCGGGCGTGCCGTTCCTGCCGGGCGTCTCGACCGCCTCCGAGGTGCTGGCCCTCCTGGAGGAGGGCGTCACGGAGCTGAAGTTCTTCCCGGCGGAGGCGGCGGGCGGCGTCCCGTATCTGAGGTCCCTGGCGGGTCCGCTGCCGCAGGCCCGGTTCTGTCCGACGGGCGGCATCTCGGCCGCCTCGGCCCCGGACTATCTCGCGCTGCCGAACGTGGCCTGCGTGGGCGGCACCTGGATGCTGCCGCCGGACGCGCTCGCGGCCCGCGACTGGCGGCGGGTGGAGGCGCTGGCGCGGGAGGCGGCGGGGCTCAGCCGTCGGTGAAGCGCACCGCGAGGTGGTCGGTCACCGGGCGGTAGCCGAGGCGCCGGTAGAGGGCGTTGCTGGTGGGGTTGGCGAGGTCGGTGAAGAGCAGGACCTGCGCGGCTCCGGAGGCGAGCGCGGCCCGGCTGACGGCGGTGGTGGCGCCCGCGGCGTACCCCCGGCCGCGGTCGGCGGGCGGGGTGTAGACGAGGTGCACCCGGGCCTGGCCCCCGACCGTGCGGGACACGGCGGCCATCGAGACCGGGCGGCCGTCCGGGGCCTCCCAGAGGTGGAGGCGGCCCTCGACGAGGCGTTCGGTGAGGACGCCGGTGTAGTCGTCGGCGGGTTCCTCGCCGATGGCGCGGACGAAGGCCGTGGTCCATGCGGCGAGGACGGGCAGGTCCGCCTCGGTCGCGTGCCGGGCGCGGCCGGCCGGGGCCGGGTCGGGCGGCGTGAGCTCGCCGAGCCGGAAGAGCCGCAGGGTCAGGAGCGGGGTCCAGGGGCGGCCGGTCGCGTCGAGGTACGCCTCCACCGCCACCGTCTCGCCGCGCAGCTCCACCGGTGCGTCGCCGTCCGGCAGCGCCAGCGCCCGGGCCGCCTCGACGGTGGTGACGCCGAAGGACGGCAGGCCGGGGCGCGGGACCGCGACGACCCCGGTCACCCGGCCGTCCGGCTCCGTCCACCAGCCGAGCCGGGCCGCCTTCTCCGTCTGCGTCAGCACGGAGGTGTTGCGGGC
The DNA here is from genome assembly GCF_042741435.1 of Streptomyces sp. NPDC058955. Classification (NCBI taxonomy): domain Bacteria; kingdom Bacillati; phylum Actinomycetota; class Actinomycetes; order Kitasatosporales; family Streptomycetaceae; genus Streptomyces; species Streptomyces sp. NPDC058955. The sequence goes on from NZ_JBHYKM010000096.1 coordinate 31,992, forward strand.
CGGGTCGGCGGCCAGGTGGGCGCCGGCGGCGGCGCGGAAGACGGCGGGGTCGGCGGTGAAGTGCCAGCGGCCCACGTCAGCGCCGGAGGTGCGAGGTGTCGTTGAGCAGGCGTACGGAGGCGTTGCCGTCGGCGTAGTAGGCGACGGCGGACAGCGAGGCGGCGGACAGCTCCATCTTGAACAGGGACTCCGGCGGGGCGCCGAGCGCCAGTCTGACCAGGGTCTTGATGGGCGTGACGTGGCTGACGAGGAGGACCGTGCGGCCCGCGTGGGCGGCGGTCAGCCGGTCGCGGGCGGCGGCGACGCGGCGGGCGACGGCGGTGAAGCTCTCGCCGCCGCCGGTGGGGGCGGCCTTCGGGGAGGCGAGCCAGGCGTCGAGGTCCTCGGGGTGGCGCTCGCGGACCTCGGCGAAGGTGAGCCCCTCCCAGGCGCCGAAGTCGGTCTCGCGCAGCCCCTGGTCGACGACGACGTCGAGCCCGAGGCGGCCGGCGACGGTCTCGGCGGTCTGGCGGCAGCGGACGAGCGGCGAGCTGACGATGTGCTGGATCGTGCCGCGCGCGGCGAGCGCCTCGGCGACGGCGGCGGCCTGGCGGTGCCCGGCCTCGGACAGCTCGGGGTCGGACCCCCCGCTCCCCGAGAAGCGCTTCTCGGGCGTGAGCGCGGTCTCACCGTGGCGGAGCAGGACGAAGGTGGCGGGGGTGGAGAGGTCCGGCCCGGCCGTGGGGCGTTCCGCGGGGCGTTCCGTGGGGCGTTCCGCGGGGCGTTCCGCGGGGCGGGACGGGTGGCGTTCCGCGGGGCGGGACGGGTGGGCACTGTCCCCGGTGCCGGGCACTGGCTCGCCGGACCCGCCTGCTGCCGCGCCGGCCGGTACGGCGACGGCGACGGCGCCCGCCAGCGCCGCGCGGGCCCGGGCCCCGCC
>NZ_JBHYKM010000097.1:0-7727 GCF_042741435.1 Streptomyces sp. NPDC058955
CGCGACGACCGCCGTGACGAGCGTCGCGACGACCAGCGCGGCGGCTTCCGTCGCGACGACCGTCGTGACGACAACCGTGGCGGTGGTGGTTTCCGTCGTGACGACCGTGGTGGCGACCAGCGCGGTGGCGGTTTCCGCCGTGACGACAGCCGTGGTGGCGGTGGTTTCCGTCGGGACGACCGTCGCGATGAGCGTCCGTCGTCGTTCCGTCGGGACGACCGTCCGTCCTACCCGCGCGACGACCGCCGTGACGAGCGTCGCGACGACCAGCGCGGCGGCTTCCGTCGCGATGACCGTGGTGGCGACAACCGTGGCGGCGGTGGCTACCGTCGTGACGACCGTGGTGGCGACCAGCGCGGTGGCGGTTTCCGTCGCGATGACAGCCGTGGCGGTGGCGGCTACCGGGGTCGTGACGACCGGGGTGGCGACCGTGGCGGGTACCGGGGTCGTGACGACCGGGGTGGGTACGGGCGTCGGGACGACCGGGGCGAGCGGAGCGACCGCGCGCCGATCAAGCGGCTGCCGATCCCGCCGGAGGTCACCGGTGAGGAGATCGACCCCGATGTGCGCCAGGAGCTGATGAGCCTCCCCAAGGGGCTCGCCGACGACGTGGCCCGCAACCTCGTCATGGTCGCGCAGCTGATCGACGAGGACCCGGAGAAGGCGTACGGCTACTCCCGGGTCGCGCTGCGGCTCGCCTCGCGCGTCGCCGCCGTCCGCGAGGCCGCCGGCTTTGCCGCGTACGCCAACCAGAAGTACTCCGAGGCGCTGGCCGAGTTCCGGGCCGCGCGGCGGATGAGCGGTGGCGTCGACCTGTGGCCCGTGATGGCCGACTGCGAGCGCGGCCTCGGCCGGCCCGAGCGGGCGCTGGCCATGGCCGGCGAGCCCGAGGTGCAGAAGCTCGACAAGGCCGGGCAGGTCGAGATGCGGCTCGTCGCCGCCGGCGCCCGCCGGGACATGGGGCAGCTCGACGCCGCCATCGTGACCCTGCAGAGCCCCGAGCTCGCGTCCAGCGCCAACCACCCGTGGACCGCGCGGCTGCGGTACGCCTACGCCGACGCCCTGCTCGCCGCCGGGCGGGAGCAGGAGGCGCGTGAGTGGTTCGCCAAGGCCCTGGAGGCCGACAAGGACGGCGCCACGGACGCCTCCGACCGGCTCGCCGAGCTGGACGGTGTCGAGTTCGTCGACGCCTTCGACGACGAGTCGGACGCCGAGAACGAGGCCGACGACGCGGACGACGCGGACGCGGGCGAGGACATCGACGCCGACGACGTGGACGACGAGAACGACGAGGGCTGAGACCCTCTGACGTGACGAAGGGGCGGCACCCACCGGGTGCCGCCCCTTCGGCGTCCGTACGCCCCCGTCCGTCAGTCCAGGGCGAGGCTGCGGAGGACCAGGCCCGTCGCCGGCTTCGGGCCGAACGAGGTCGACTTGCGGGGCATCGTGACGCCCTGGCGGGCCAGGTCGCGGACGACCTCCTCCCGGACCGGGTGCATCAGGACGGCCGTGCCGCCGCGGCGCTCGGCCTGGGCGACGGCCGCCGCCGTGTCGTGGATGTAGGCGATGTCCTCGGGGGCGTCCGGGACGCGCCAGACGTGCTCCAGGAGCGTGGCGTGGAGGACCGTCGCGTCCAGGGTCCGCCAGGCCTCCGGGCGGTCGGCGCGGACCGTGCGGGCCAGCAGGGCCGGGTCCGGGCGGTCCAGGAGGTGGAAGGCGCCGTCGCCGGCCAGGAGGAAGGCGTTGCCCTCCGCCGTGGCCTCGGCCAGGGCCTCCAGGGCCTCCGGCAGGGGGCGCTCGAGGCGGCGGACCCGGAAGGAGTCGCCGACGGCCGCCAGGGCGTCCGCGACCGGCAGCCGGCTCAGCAGACGGTGGATCGCGCGGACCCGCAGCGGATAGCGGACCGTGTCGATGAGCAGCACCAGGCCCTGGTTCCAGGGGCCCGGCGAAGGCCGCTCGTCGCGGAGCCGCAGATAGGTCGCCCAGCGGTGGTGCCCGTCGGCGATCAGTGCCTGGTGGCGGGCGAGTTCGGTGGTGACCGCCGCCTGCTCGGCGGGATCCGTGACCGCCCACAGCCGGTGGTGGAAACCGTCCTCGGTCGTCGTCGAGAGCAGCGGCTCGCGCAGGATCGCCCGCTCCACGACCGCGTCCGCGCCGTCGCCGGTGCCCGGATAGGTCAGGAGCAGCGGTTCCAGATTGGCGGCCGTGGAGCGCATCAGGGCGGCGCGGTCCTCGACCACGTGCGGCATGACGTCCTCGTGGGGGAGGACGACGCCCTCGTCGGGCGTGGTGAGTTCGAGCGCGCCGATGATGCCGCGCTGGAGGATGCCGTCGCCGCGCTGCTCGTACACGTACAGCGCGGGGCTCGGGTCGGGGGCGAGGACGCCGTCGGCCAGCCAGCGGTCCATGGTCACCGCCGCCTTGCGGTGGCGGGTGCCGGCGGTGACCGCCTGCGGGAGGATCAGCCGGACGATGTTGTGCGGGTCCGCCGACTCCAGGTGCATGAGTCCGTCAGGTCGTACGACGACGTCATAGGGCGGGGACGTGACGGCCGCGAGGCTGCCGACCCGATCGGGGACGTACCGGATGCCCCGGAACGGGTGCAGGCGCAGCCCCGGGGTGTCGTCGCGGACGTCGCTGGCCGCGTGACCTGAGGTGTTCATCTCGTCATCGTAGGCGTGCGGTGGCGATGCGCGATGATCGGGGGAGCGGGGATCGTCGGAACGGTGAGTGAGGAGCAGGGGTCATGGCGCGAGACGGCCAGGAGCGGCGGACGGAACGGGGCCGGCCCGGCGGCAGCGCGGTCGCGCTGAGCGCGGCGTACGACACGGCGCTGCTCGACCTCGACGGGGTCGTGTACTTCGCGGGCGGGGCGGCGATCCCGTACGCCGTGGAGGCGCTCGGGGCGGCGCGGGACGGCGGGATGCGGCTCGCGTACGTGACGAACAACGCGCTGCGGACGCCGGACGCGGTGGCGGCGCACCTCACCGAGCTGGGGGTGCCGGCCGCGGCCGGGGACGTCGTCACCTCGGCGCAGGCCGTGGCCCGGCTCGTCGCCGAGGACGTGCCGGAGGGCTCCCGGGTGCTCGTCGTCGGCGGCGAGGGGCTGCGGGTCGCGCTGCGCGAGCGGGGGCTCGTCCCCGTCGAGTCGGCCGACGACGAGCCGGTCGCCGTCGTGCAGGGGTACGGCGGTCCGGACATGGCCTGGGGGCGGTTCGCGGAGGCGGCGTACGCGGTCGGGCGGGGCGTGCCCTGGTACGCGTCCAACACCGACCTGACGATCCCGGGCGCGCGCGGCATCGGGCCGGGGAACGGGGCGGCCGTCGAGGTCGTGCGGATCGCCACCGGCGGCCGGGTCGAGCCCGCGGTGGCGGGGAAGCCGCAGCCGCCGATGCACCGGGAGACCGTGCTGCGGACCGGGGCCGAGCGGCCGCTGGTCGTCGGGGACCGGCTGGACACCGACATCGAGGGCGCGTTCAACGGAGGCGTCGACTCGCTGCTCGTGCTGACCGGGGTCACTGACGTGGCGACGCTGCTCGCGGCCGTGCCGGAGCACCGGCCGACGTATGTGGCGGCCGATCTGCGGGGGCTGCTCGTCGGTCAGCCGGAGGTCGAGGCGGACGGCGACGGCGGGTTCCGGTGCGGCGGGTGGCGGGCCTCGGTGAGCGGGGACGCGCTCGTCCTGGAGGGCCCGGCGGGCGCCGACGCGCTCGACGGGGTGCGGGCGCTGTGCGGGGCGGCGTGGACGTGGGCCGGGTCCGGTGCGTGCGGGCTCGACGCGGGGAAGGCGCTGGCGCGGCTCGGTCTTTAGGGCCGGTGGGCCTTCCGGGGCGGGACGGGCCGGGATTCGGGGCCACCGGCCCCTCCTCGGTCAAAGTTGGGTAGGCTAACCTAACTCCGTGTTGGTCGAGAGTCCCTCCCGTACGAGCGCGGAGCCGACAGGTCCCGGGCAGTCGCCGAAGCGCCGGAACTCCGCGCGCGCCCTCGGGCTGCTCGCGGCGGTCGGTGCCCTGCTGCTGGTCTGTGTCCTCAGCGTCATGATCGGCGCCAAGCCGGTGCCGATCGGCGACGTGTGGCACGGGCTGTTCCAGAACAGCGGCGTCGGCAACGACGTCGTCATCCACGACGTGCGCGTGCCGCGCACCCTGCTCGGGCTGCTCGTCGGCCTGGCGCTCGGCCTGGCCGGCGCGGTGATGCAGGGGCTGACCCGCAACCCGCTGGCGGAGCCCGGGCTGCTCGGGGTCAACGCCGGTGCCGCGGCGGCCGTGGTGTCCGCCATCGCCTTCCTCGGCGTCGACGACGTCCGGGACTACGTGTGGTTCGCCTTCGTCGGCGCCGCCGTCGTCTCCGTCGTCGTGTACGTGCTCGGCGGCAGCCGCAGCGCCACCCCGGTGCGGCTCGCGCTCGCCGGGACGGCCGCCACCGCCGCCCTGTACGGCTACGTCAACGCCGTCCAGCTGCTCGACTCGGCCGCCCTCGACCGGCTCCGCTTCTGGACGGTCGGCTCGCTGGCCTCGGCCGACATGGAGACCGTCGGCCGGGTCGCGCCGTTCATCCTGGTCGGCGCCGTGCTGGCGCTGGCGATCGCCCGGCCGCTCAACGCGATGGAGATGGGCGACGACTCCGCCCGCGCGCTGGGCGTGAGCATCAACCGGACCCGGATCGTCGCCATGGTCGCCGTCACCCTGATGTGCGGGGCCGCGACCGCCGCCTGCGGACCGATCGTCTTCCTCGGCCTGATGGTGCCGTACATGGTCCGCGCGATCACCGGCCCCGACATGCGCTGGATCCTGCCGTACGCGGCCGTGCTCGCGCCGGTGCTGCTGCTCGGCTCCGACGTCCTCGGCCGGGTCGTCGTCCGGCCCGCCGAACTCCAGGTCGGCATCGTGACCGCCCTCGTCGGCGGGCCCGTCTTCATCCGACTCGTACGCCGCAAGAGGATGGCCCAGCTGTGACCACCAAGACCCTGCGGACCGGCGGCGGACTCTCCCTGCGGTACGCGCCGCGGGCCGCGCTCTCCGGCCTCGGGCTGATCCTGCTCACCCTCGGCGTCGCCACCGTCCTCGTCTGCACCGGCGACTTCCCGATGACCCCGTCCGAGGTCCTCGACACCCTCCTCGGCCGGGGCACGGTCGTCCAGGAGTTCGCGGTCATGGAGCTGCGGCTGCCGCGGGTCCTCGTCGCGATCCTGGTCGGCGCCGCGCTCGCCCTCGGCGGGGCGGTCTTCCAGTCGATCTCCCGGAACCCGCTCGGCAGCCCCGACGTCATCGGCTTCGGCCAGGGCGCCACCGTCGGCGCGCTCACCGTCATCGTGCTCTTCCAGGGCAGCGCCGTCGCCACCGCCCTCGGCGCCGTCGTCGGCGGTGTCCTCACCGGCGCCGTGATCTACCTGCTCGCCTGGAAGCGGGGCGTGCACGGCTACCGCCTCGTGCTGGTCGGCATCGGCGCCGCCGCCATGCTCACCTCCGTCATCCACTACCTCATCACCAAGGCCGACCTGGTGGACGCCACCCGCGCCACCGTGTGGATGACCGGCTCGCTCGACGGCCGCGACTGGACCCAGTTCTGGCCGCTGCTCGCCGTCTGCGCCGTGCTCGTACCGCTCGTCCTGGGCCACGGCCGGGCGCTGCGGATGCTGGAGATGGGCGACGACGCCGCGTACGCCCTCGGCGTGAAGGTCGAGCGCACCCGGATCGTGCTGATGGCCTCCGCCGTACTGCTCGTCGCCGTCGCCACCTCGGCGGCCGGGCCCATCGTCTTCGTCTCCCTCAGCGCCCCGCAGCTGGCCCGCCGGCTCACCCGCGCGCCCGGCCCCAACCTGGCGGTCTCCGCCGTCATGGGCGCCGCGCTGCTGCTGTGCGCCGACTGGATCGCCGGCAACGCCTTCGGCGACCGCCAGCTGCCCGTCGGTGTCATCACCGGCATCCTCGGCGGCTGCTACCTCCTCTGGCTGCTCGTCAGCGAGCGCAAGGCGGGCCGGATATGACCACGAACGAGAGCACCATGGACCAGGACACCAGGAGCACGCCCATGAGCGGTCGGCAGCAGCAGCGCCTCGGGGCCGAGTCGGTCACCCTCGCGTACGAGCAGCGGGTCATCGCCCGCGACCTGTCCGTCGAGATCCCGGACAACTCCTTCACCGTCATCGTCGGGCCCAACGCCTGCGGCAAGTCCACCCTGCTGCGCGCCCTCTCCCGGATGCTGAAGCCGACGCAGGGCCGGGTGCTCCTCGACGGGCAGTCGATCCACTCGCTGCCGGCGAAGAAGGTCGCCCGGACCCTCGGCCTGCTGCCGCAGTCGTCCATCGCGCCCGACGGCATCACCGTCGCCGACCTCGTCGCCCGCGGCCGCTACCCGCACCAGGGCCTGCTGCGCCAGTGGTCGCCCGAGGACGAGCGGATCGTGCGGGAGTCGATGGAGTCGACCGGCGTCGCAGAGCTCGCCGACCGGTTCGTCGACGAGCTCTCCGGCGGCCAGCGCCAGCGGGTGTGGATCGCCATGGCCCTCGCCCAGCAGACCCCGCTGCTGCTGCTCGACGAGCCGACCACGTACCTCGACATCCAGCACCAGATCGACGTCCTCGACCTCTGCGCCGAGCTGCACGAGACGCAGGGGCGGACGCTCGTCGCCGTCCTGCACGACCTCAACCACGCGGCCCGGTACGCCACCCACCTCATCGCCGTGCGCGGCGGCGAGGTCGTCGCCCAGGGGCCGCCGTCCGAGGTGGTCACCGCCGAACTGGTCGAGCTGGTCTTCGGGCTGCGCTGCCAGGTCATCGACGACCCGGAGACGGGCACCCCGCTGGTCGTCCCGGCCGGGCGGCAGGCGCGGGCCCGGCGGACCGCCCGGGCGGCCGAGGCCGTGCCGGAGCCCGCCCTACAGAAGTGAGCGGAGCCGCAGCAGGTCGCGGAAGCCGGCCTCCAGCCTGACCCGGCCGGAGGCCCACGCCTTCGCGAAGTTCAGCCCGCCGTTCACCATCGCGACCAGGTCGTCGCCGGTCATCGCCAGCCGGATCTGCGCCTTGTGGGGCGGCGGCCCCTCCACCGTCGACTCCACAACCATCCGGCCGCCGGCGAGCCGGCCGGTGAAGGTCGTGTCGAGGTCCGTCAGGTGGCAGCTCAGGGTGCGGTCGAGCGCCGCGGCGCCCCGGACGGAGCCGTCCGCCCCCGCGAGGTTCTCCGCCAGCTTGTCGAGTGCGTCGCGGCACTCCGTGATCGTCGCCATCGCCGTCGACCGTACCCCAGGGCTTCGCGATAGCGTCGGGGCATGGACGAAGCGATGAGGGACACCGGTACGGACACCGGTACGGATCCGGCGGCGGACGGGCCCGCGGCCGCCGCCCCGCTGGGGCTGCCCCGGGAGCCCACCGGGCTGCCGGCCGTCGACGCGCTCGTCGAGCGGCTGGGCGAGGCCGACCACCTCCCGGCGGACGGACACCTCGCGGTGTACGAGGATGTACACCGAGGACTGCGCGCCGAGCTGACCTCGCTCGACGCGCACCCCGCCCCCGCACCCCGTCCGCACGACCCCAGGAGCTGAACCCACCGTGGCAGGAGTGGCACGCCGCCGCCTCGACGCCGAGCTGGTCCGGCGCAAACTCGCCCGCTCGCGCGAGCACGCCAGCCAGCTGATCGCCGCGGGCCGGGTGACCGTCGGCAAGACCGTCGCCACCAAGCCCGCCACCCAGGTCGAGACCGCCGCGGCGATCGTCGTCACCCAGGACGACG
>NZ_JBHYKM010000097.1:7734-13928 GCF_042741435.1 Streptomyces sp. NPDC058955
CGGGCGACCCGAACATCAGCCCCCTGACCAACGAGCCCACGGGCGGGGCCCCCCCCGGCCGCGCCCCCCCCACCCCCGCCCCCCCGGCCGCCCCCGCGGCGCCAGTCGTCGTCACCCAGGACGACTCCGACCCCGACTACGTCTCGCGCGGCGGCCACAAGCTCGCCGGCGCCCTCGCCGCCTTCGTGCCGAAGGGGCTGAAGGTCGAGGGCCGGCGGGCGCTCGACGCCGGAGCCTCCACCGGCGGCTTCACCGACGTGCTGCTGCGCGCCGGCGCCGGACACGTCGTCGCCGTCGACGTCGGCTACGGCCAGCTCGCCTGGTCGCTCCAGAGCGACGAGCGGGTCACCGTCAAGGACCGCACCAACGTGCGCGAGATGACCCTCGACTCGATCGACGGCATCCCCGCCGACCTCGTCGTCGGCGACCTCTCCTTCATCCCGCTCGGCCTCGTGCTGCCCGCCCTGGTCGCCTGCACCGCGCCCGACGCCGACCTCGTCCTGATGGTCAAGCCGCAGTTCGAGGTGGGCAAGGAGCGGCTCGGCTCCGGCGGGGTCGTGCGCAGCGCCGAGCTGCGCGCCGACGCCGTGAAGAACGTCGCCCGGCAGGCGGCCGGGCTCGGACTCGGAGTGGCCGGCGTCACCGCCAGCCCGCTGCCCGGGCCGTCCGGGAACGTCGAGTACTTTCTGTGGCTGCGGGCCGGCGCGCCCGCACTCGATCCCGCGGACGTCGACCGCGCCGTGGCGGAGGGACCTCGTTGACAGAGACAGCGGCACCACAGGCACCACGCACCGTCTTCCTGCTCGCCCACACCGGCAGGCCGGCCGCCGTGCGCAGCGCCGAACTCGTCGTCCTGGGGCTGCTGCGCAGCGGCATCGGCGTCCGGGTCCTGGAGGCGGAGGCGGCCGACCTGCCGCTGCCGCCCTCGGTGGAGAAGATCCCGGACAACTGTCCGGAGGCGCTCGACGGCTGCGAACTGATCATCGTCCTCGGCGGTGACGGCACGCTGCTGCGCGGCGCCGAGTTCTCCCGCGCCTCCGGCGTGCCGATGCTCGGCGTCAACCTCGGCCGCGTCGGCTTCCTCGCCGAGGCCGAGCGCGACGACCTCGACAAGGTCGTCGACCGGGTCGTCACCAAGGCGTACGAGGTCGAGGAGCGGATGACCCTCGACGTCGCCGTCTACCAGAACGGCGACACCCTGCACCGCGACTGGGCGCTCAACGAGGCCGCCGTGCAGAAGGTGTCCCCGGAGCGGATGCTGGAGGTCGTCCTCGCCATCGACGGCCGGCCCGTCACCGGCTTCGGCTGCGACGGGGTGATCTGCGCGACGCCGACCGGCTCGACCGCGTACGCCTTCTCGGCCGGCGGCCCGGTCGTCTGGCCCGAGGTGGAGGCGCTGCTCATGGTGCCGATCGGGGCGCACGCGCTGTTCGCCAAGCCGCTCGTCACCACCCCCGACTCCGTCCTCGCCGTCGAGGTCGAGCCGCACACCCCGCACGGGGTGCTGTGGTGCGACGGACGGCGGACCGTCGAGCTGCCCGCCGGCGCCCGTGTCGAGGTCCGGCGCGGCGCCGTCCCCGTCCGGCTCGCCCGGCTCCACCACGCGTCCTTCACCGACCGGCTGGTCGCGAAGTTCGCGCTGCCGGTCTCGGGGTGGCGGGGCGCGCCCCACTGACCGTCCCGGGTGGGGGCGATGTCGCGTCCCGGTGCGGAAACCTCGTATGGTCTGGGGCGTGCTGGAGGAGATGCGGATACGGTCGCTCGGGGTCATCGACGACGCGGTGGTCGAGCTGTCGCCCGGCTTCACCGCGGTGACGGGTGAGACCGGCGCGGGCAAGACCATGGTCGTCACGAGTCTCGGGCTGCTGCTCGGCGGACGGGCCGACCCGGCCCTGGTGCGGATCGGGGCGGGCTCGGCGGTCGTCGAGGGGCGGATCAGCCTGCCGCCCGGCGCGCCCGTCGCGCTGCGGGCCGAGGAGGCCGGGGCGGAGCTCGACGAGGGCGCCCTGCTGGTGACCCGTACCGTCTCGGCGGAGGGGCGCTCACGGGCGCACCTCGGCGGGCGGTCGGTGCCCGTCGGGCTGCTCGCCGAGCTCGCCGACGAGCTCGTCGCCGTGCACGGCCAGACGGACCAGCAGGGCCTGCTGAAGCCCGCCCGGCAGCGCGGCGCGCTCGACCGGTACGCGGGCGAGGCGGTGTCCGGGCCGCTCGCCGCCTACGGCGAGGTGTACCGGCGGCTGCGCGCCGTCACCACCGAGCTGGACGAGATCACCACCCGGGCACGTGAGCGAGCCCAGGAGGCCGATCTGCTGCGCTTCGGGCTCGGCGAGATCGAGGCCGTCGCGCCGCTGGCCGGCGAGGACGCGGAGCTGGCCGCCGAGGCCGAGCGGCTCGGGCACGCCGAGGCGCTGGCCTCCGCCGCCGCGCTCGCGCACGCCGCGCTGGCCGGGAACCCGGAGGACCCCGAGTCCGTCGACGCGACCACGCTGGTCGCCGGCGCGGGCCGGGCCCTGGAGGCCGTGCGGACGCACGACCCGGCGCTCGCCGCGCTGGCCGACCGGATGGGGGAGATCTCCATCCTGCTGGCCGACGTGGCGCAGGAGCTGGCGGGGTACGCGGACGACCTGGACGCCGATCCGCTGCGGCTGGCCGCGGTCGAGGAGCGGCGGGCCGCGCTCACCCAGCTGACCCGGAAGTACGGCGACTCCGTCGGGGCCGTCCTGCTCTGGGCGGAGGAGGGCGCGGCGCGGCTCCTGGAGCTGGACGGCGACGACGACCGGATCGGGGAGCTGTCCGCCGAGCGGGACCGGCTCCGCGACGAGCTGTCCGTCCTCGCGCAGCGGCTCACCGACGCCCGGGTGGAGGCCGCGGACCGGTTCGCCCAGGCGGTCACCGCCGAGCTGGCCTCGCTGGCCATGCCGCACGCGCGCGTGTCCTTCGACATCCGGCAGACCGAGGCGCTGGACGAGGCCGCGGGCGTCGAGGTCGGCGGGCGGCGGGTGGTGTACGGGCCGGCCGGCGCCGACGAGGTCGAGCTGCTGCTCGCCCCGCACCCCGGTGCCCCGCCGCGGCCCATCGCCAAGGGCGCGTCCGGCGGTGAGCTGTCCCGGGTGATGCTCGCCGTCGAGGTCGTCTTCGCCGGGGTCGATCCGGTGCCGACGTACCTCTTCGACGAGGTCGACGCGGGCGTCGGCGGCAAGGCGGCCGTGGAGATCGGCCGGCGGCTCGCCAAGCTCGCCAAGTCCGCGCAGGTCGTGGTGGTCACCCACCTCCCGCAGGTCGCGGCCTTCGCCGACCGGCAGCTGCTCGTCGAGAAGACGAACGACGGTTCCGTCACCCGGTCCGGCGTCACCGTCCTGGAGGGCGAGGAGCGGGTGCGCGAGCTGTCCCGGATGCTCGCCGGCCAGGAGGACTCCGAGACCGCCCGCGCCCACGCGGAGGAGCTGCTGGCCACGGCCAGGGCCGACGGGTGATCCGAGGCCCGGTGCGCGCCGTGCCCGTGTCGCGCGGTCGCGGCCGGGGCGGCGCCCGCCGGCGGGATCCGGGCGCCCGGACGTGAACGGGGGCGCGCGCCGTGAGGGCGCGCGCTCGCTCGGACGGGTGAAGTCGGGGGGCGGGGCGGCGCTCGGACACGGGAACGATGCGGTGTCGGTGCCGGAACGTGCGTACGGTCGGCCGCCCTTGCTGGCATCCTTGGGCGCGTGACACAGCTCCGTACCGTCCAAGTGCTGGGCGGCGGCAGCGCGGGCAGCAGCGCGCACGTCCGATCACTTGCCTCGGGGCTGGTGGCGAGGGGCGTCCGGGTGACCGTGTGCGCTCCGGCCGAACTCGACCGTCTCTACGACTACTCGGGGGCCGGCGCGCACGTCGTGCCGCTGCCCCGCCGCAACGACCCCGCGACCGTCGCCGTGCTCCGCAACGCCTGCATCGGCGCCGACGTCGTCCACGCGCACGGCCTGCACGCCTCCGTCCGGGCCGCGCTCGCCGTCTCCGGCGGCGTCGGGCTCGCCCGCACCCCGCTCGTCACCACCTGGCACGGCCGCCCGCACACCGACGGGGCCATGGGCGGGCTCGTCCGGCTGCTGGAACGCCGGACCGCGCGGGCCGCCGCCGTCGTCCTCGGGACCTCGTCCGAACTCGTCGACCGGGCCCGACGGCGCGGCGCCCGCGACGCCCGGCTCGCCCCCGTCACCGTGCCCGCCGCGCGCGGACCCGTCTGCCTCCACGACGGCAAGGCCCGGGCCGAACTCGGCGCCGTCGACCGGCCGCTGCTCATGGCCGTCGGCGCGCTCGAACCCGGACGCGGCTACCGGACGCTGCTCGACGCGGCGCGCGCGTGGCGGGAACTCGACCCGCAGCCGCTGCTCGTCATCGCCGGCGAGGGCCGCGAACGGGCCGCGCTCCAGCGGCGGATCGTCGCCGAAGGGCTCGCCGTCCGGATCGTCGGGCGCCGCGACGACGTCGCCGAACTGCTGGCCGCCGCGGACATCGCGGTGCTGCCGTCCCGCTGGGAGGCGCGCTCCCTGCTCGCCCAGGAGGCGCTCCGGCTCGGCGTCCCGCTGGTCGCCACGGCCGTCGGCGGCGTGCCCGAACTCGTCGGCGACGCCGCGGAACTCGTGCCGTACGGGGACGCCGACGCGCTCGCCGCGGCCGTCCGGGGCCTCCTGGAGGACGAGGAGCGGCGCATGGACCTCGCGGCGGCGGGGCGCGTACAGGCCGGGACGTGGCCGACGGAGGACGACACCATCGCGCACGTCCTGAGCGTGTACGACGAACTGGCGGCCCGCTAGCCCCGGTGCGCGGGGTTACGGGGTGTGGCGGCGGGCGCGCAGGGCCAGGGAGAGGGCCAGGACCGTCTGGGGGTCGTCCAGGTCCGTGCCCAGGAGCTCGGAGATGCGGGCCAGCCGGTTGTAGAGGGTCTGGCGGTTGAGGTGCAGCTCCCGGGCCGTCTCCGCCTTGCGGCCCGCGTGCGCCAGATACGTCTCCAGGGTGGGGAGCAGCGGCGGCCGGGAGGCGCGGTCGTGGTCCCGCAGCGGGCCGATCGCGCGGTCGACGAAGGCCGCCAGGTCCGGGTGGTCGCGCAGCCGCCACAGCAGCAGGTCGATGTCGAGGCGCCGGGCGTCGTACCAGGGGCGGTCCGTCAGGCCCTGCGCCGCCGTGGCCGTCTCCGCCGCGTGCCGCAGCCCCGCCGACGCCGCCGCCCAGCCGCCGGCCATGCCGACCACCACGACCGGCGGGTGCGCCCCGGCGCCCTCCAGGCCGGCCCGCTCCACCCCGGCCCGCAGCGCCGCCGCGACCCGGTCGGCGACCGCCGTCCGCTCCGACTCCGAACGCAGGCCGAGCAGCAGCGGGACCCGGCCCTCGACCGGGCGGACGCCGAGGAGCGCGGGGACGCCGACGGAGGACAGCTCCTCGTGGACGGCGCGGGCCAGCAGCGCCCAGCTGCCGGACGGGGAGAGCTCGGGGGCCAGGCGCATCACGACCGGCAGCAGCGGGCCCTCGCCCGGCCGGAAGCCGAGGACACGGGCCTGGGCCGGCGCGTCCTCCGCCGAGATCCGGCCCTCCGCCAGGTCCGTCAGGAAGTCGCCGCGGCCGCGCGCCGCCAGCTCCTCCTCCTGCCGGGCCTGCATGAGGACGACCGCGAGGAGGCCCGCGGCCCGCTCGGCGGCCATCCGGTGGACGGGGGAGAGGGCGCCGGAGACCGCGAGCAGCACCAGCCGGGCCCGCACCGAGCCCGTCCCGGGGCCTCCGCCGGGGACGTCGACGAGGACCGTGCCGGTCGGCGGGCCCGACTCGCGGGCCGCGCGCTGGCCGCGGAGCCCGTCCCACACCTGGAGCGGGTCGGCCGGGCCGGAGTCGGTGCCCGCCGCGTACAGCAGCTGCCCGTCGGCGGTCTCCAGGAAGACCGGGTTCGCGGCGAAGTCGGAGAGGATCCGCAGGACCTGGGGCACCCCGCCGCCGCCGAGCAGTGCCTCCGTGCACTGCCGGTGGATCTCCTCCGCCCGCCGCTGGAGCGCGTAGTGGCCGTTGACGATCTCGGTGTGGATCTCCTCCGTGACCGCGACGAACGGCACCTCGCGGTGGGGGGGGGGGGGGGGGGGGGCGCCGCCCCCCGCGGCCCCCCCCCCCCCCCCCGCCCCCCCCGCGCCCCCCGGGCCCCGCGCCCCGCCCCCGGCGCGGCGGGCCCGCCCGGG
>NZ_JBHYKM010000097.1:13938-32645 GCF_042741435.1 Streptomyces sp. NPDC058955
GAGCTGGACCAGCGGCAGCCCGGCGGCCCGGGCGGTCTCCACTATCGTCGCCGGCAGCCGGGCGAAGCGCGGGCCCAGCTCCACGACGAGGGCCGCGATGCCCCGGTCGGCGAGGCGCCGCACGAAGGCCCGCTGCTCGGCCGGGCGGGTGCCCAGGCCCAGGCCGGTGGTCAGCAGCAGCTCGCCGCCCTTGAGCAGGGACGCGATGTTGGGCACCTCGCCGGCGTGCACCCACCGCACGGTCCGCTGGAGCCGGTCGGCGCCGGCGACGACCTCCGGGAGGCCGCTGCGGAGCCCCGGGAGTTCGAGTGCCCGTTGTACGGTGATGCCGCCCTGCGTGTCCATGGGGCGGACGCTATCGTCCACGGTGTTTCCTGGACATCTCACCACGGTCACGGGGTGGGTCCGATCGCACACAGGGGCGACAACTCGTCGTGGCACGGCGGGATTTGTACGACCGAATGTCGCTTGTGGCCTACGTCACTCCGGTGGATGCTCTCCCGCCATGGCAGACACCTCCACTCCGAAGCCGGCCCCGCGCGTCGACCGGCTCAAGGCGAACTCCGTCGGGCTCGTCGGCGTCGTCTTCATGGCCGTGGCCACCGCCGCGCCGATCACGGCCATGACCGGCAACCTCCCCATCGCCGTCGGCTTCGGCAACGGCACGGGCGCCCCCGCCGGCTACCTCTTCGCCACCCTCGTCCTGACCGTCTTCTCCGTCGGCTACGTGGCCATGGCCAAGCGGATCACCGCGGCCGGCGCCTTCTACGGCTACATCTCGCACGGCCTCGGCCGGATCGCCGGCATGGCCTCCGGCATGCTCGCCGTCCTCGCCTACATCGTCTTCGAGGCGTCCATCCTCGGCGTCTTCGCCTACTTCGCGAAGACCACCGTCGCCGACCAGCTCGGCGTCGACCTGCCGTGGATCCTGTACGCGGGCGTCATGCTGGCCGTCACCGCCGTGCTGTCGTACTTCGACATCAACCTGACCGCCAAGGCCCTCGGCGTCATGCTCATCGCGGAGATCGCCGTCCTCTTCGCGGTCGCCACCGCCGTCCTGATCCACGGCGGAGGTCCGGACGGCATCCCCGTCGAGCCCATCAACCCGAAGAACGCCTTCACCGGCGCCTCCGCGGGCCTCGGCCTCTTCTTCGCCTTCTGGTCCTGGGTCGGCTTCGAGTCGACCGCCATGTACGGCGAGGAGTCCCGCGACCCCAAGCGCGTCATCCCCCGCGCCACCCTCATCTCCGTCGTCGGCGTCGGCCTCTTCTACATCTACGTCTCCTGGATGACGATCGCCGGCAACGGCCTGACCGGCTCGGTGAAGCTGTCCTCCTCGGCCAGCCCGCTCGACCTCTTCTTCGCGCCCACCCAGACCTTCATCGGCGCCTGGGCCGTCGACGCCTTCCAGTGGCTGCTGCTCACCGGCTCCTTCGCCTGCGGCATGGCCTTCCACCAGTGCGCCTCCCGCTACCTCTACGCCATCGGCCGCGAGGGCTTCCTCCACCCGGCGCTGGGCCGCACCCACCCCAGGCACGGCTCCCCGTACATCGCCTCCTTCACGCAGAGCGCCATCGCCGTCCTCCTCGTCGGCGCCTTCTGGCTCACCGGCCAGGACCCCTACATCCACCTCTACACGCTGCTCGCGATCCTCGGCACGATGGCCATCCTCATCGTGCAGACGCTCTGCTCCTTCGCCGTCATCGGCTACTTCCGCAAGAACCACCCCGAGGACCGGCACTGGTTCAGGACCCTCACGGCGCCGCTCCTCGGCGGCATCGGCATGACCGCCGTCGTCGTCCTCCTCGTCGTCAACATGGAGACCGCGGCCGGGCTCGCCGCCGACTCCCTCTTCTTCAAGGCGATCCCGTGGATCGTCGGCGTCGTCTTCCTCGGCGGCCTCGGCCTCGGCCTCTACCTGAAGGCCCGGCAGCCCGCGCGCTACGAGATCATCGGCCGGATCGTCCTGGAGGACGCCGCCGAACGCGACGACGAGCAGACGGAACCCGTCACCGCCGCCCACGGCTGACCCCGCGGCCGTCCCCGCGGCCGTACGGCCGGCACCGCCACCGGCCGAACCCCCACCACTCCAGGAGCGCCCCATGGCACGCACCAACCCGATGCACCTCCTGAACCGCCTCGCCGCCGACCACGCCGACGCCCGCCGGCTCGGCCTCCCCGTCGACGACCTCCGCGGCCTGCGCAGCGACCCGCTCGGCCGCCGCACCCTCCTCAAGGCGGCCGCCGCGGCCGGGATCGCGGTCTCCGCCGCGGCCGCCCCCGCCGTCGCCGCCGTCCCCGACCCGCCGGTGCGGTCCGACGCCCGGATCGCGGTCGTCGGCGCCGGCATCGCCGGACTCACCGCCGCCCTCACCCTCCAGGACGCCGGCCTCGCCCCCGTCCTCTACGAGGCGGACCCGGCCCGCGTCGGCGGCCGGATGTGGACCCAGCGGAACCACTGGGCCTACGGGCAGACCTCCGAGATCGGCGGCGAGCTCATCGACACCAGCCACAAGAAGATGCTGGAACTCTGTCGCCGCTTCGGACTCCCCACCGAGGACTTCCTCGGCGGCGGACCCAACGGCGCCGAGGAGGTGCTCTGGTTCGACGGCGGCTACTACCCGCGCCACCAGGCCGACGAGGACTTCAACGGCGTCTACCAGGCGCTGCGCCGCGACCTGTCCGAGGCGGGCGAGGTCCTCTGGAACCAGACGACCCCCACCGGCACCGCCCTCGACAACATGTCGATACACGAGTGGATCGAGAGCCGCGTCCCCGGCGGGCACTCCTCGCCGCTCGGACAGTTCATCGACGTCGCCTACAACGTCGAGTACGGCGCCGACACCACCGAACAGTCCTCGCTCGCCCTCGTCCTGCTCATGGGCTACCAGACCAATCCCGGCAACTTCAACATCTGGGGCCTGTCCAACGAGCGCTACCACATCACCGGAGGCAACGACCGGCTCCCGAACGCCATCGCCGGCGCCCTGAACCCCGGCACCCTGCGCATGGGCTGGACCCTCCAGGCGGTCCGGGCCAACGCCGACGGCACCCAGACCCTCACCTTCGCCGAGGGCGGCACCACCCGGACCGTCACCGCCGACCACACCGTCCTCTGCGTCCCGCTGCCGATCCTCAAGCAGCTGGACCTGACCCGCGCCGGCTTCGACCCGCTGATGACCAACCTGCTGCGCGACGCCCGCATGGGCTACTGCACCAAGCTCAACATGCAGTTCGGCACCCGCCCCTGGCGCGGCACCGGCGCCTGGCCCGGGGTCTCCGCCGGCGACTGCTTCACCGACCTGGAGGTGCAGCAGACCTGGGACACCACCAAGATCCAGGGCGGCACCGGCGGCATCCTCATCCAGTACAACGGCGGCAGCCTCGCCCGGAACCTCGCCCCCGCGGGACCCTTCTCCACCGAGTCCGACCCCTACGTGCGGAACCTGGTGAGCCGCTACCTCGCCGGGATCGACAGCTTCTTCCCCGGCACCGCACGCGCCTGGAACGGCCGCGCCCAGCTCTCCGCCTGGCACAAGAACCCGAACGCGCTGGGCGCGTACTCCTGCTGGCCGGTGGGCTACCTCCACCGGTACGCCGGGTACGAGGGCACCGCCCAGGGCAACGTCCACATCGGCGGCGAACACTGCTCCTACGACTTCCAGGGCTTCATGGAGGGCGGCGCCACCGAGGGCGAGCGGGCCGCGAGGGAGGTGATCGACGCCCTCCGGTAGCGGTCAGGCCGCCTCCGCCGGCGCGATGTTGTGGTTGAGGCGGAAGACGTTGTCGGGGTCGTAGGCGGCCTTCACGGCGGCGAGCCGCGGGTAGTTGTCGGCACCGAAACCGGCGACCACCCGCCGCTCGCCCTCCGTACCGATGAAGTTGAGGTACACCGCGTCCGTCGACCACGGCCGCATGTCCGTCCGTACGTCGTGCACCCACTGGATCGCCCGCCCGTCGTCCGCCGGGTCCTCCCACGTCGCGAACGGGTGGACGGCCCAGGGCGCGGTGCGCCACGGCAGCGGGTAGTCGGCCGGACCGCGGGCCACCGCGCCGCCCAGCGGGAACAGCACGTGCTGGGTGGCCGTGCCGGCCGGGATCCGCTCGCCACGGGCGCAGAACACCTCCACCGCCTCGTCCGGGACGCCGCTCAGATACTCCGCCGACCAGTAGTTCCGCAGCCCCGGCGGGTCGTCGAGCATGCACTGGAGGTCGGCGTACGGGATCTCCTGGACGAGTTCCATCACCGGCCGCAGCGCCGACAGCGGACCGGCCAGGTCCCGGACGCCCGCCACCGGCCCGGCGAAGGTGACCAGCGCCGCCACCACCAGCTCGCCGACCAGGTGCGCCGGCACGAACGGCTCGGGCGGGGCGGGGAAGTACAGCACCCCGCCGCTCGCCTCGTCCGGCATGGTCTCCGCCAGGGTCCGGTACGCCGTCACCACATCGGGTCCCGAGCGCGGCGGGAAGAGCATCAACGCGAAGCTCATCACCGGCAGCTCGTGGAGCCGCAGCGTCAGCGAGGTCACCACCCCGAAGTTGCCGCCGCCGCCGTGCAGCGCCCAGAACAGCTCCTGGTTCTCCTCGGCGCTCGCGACGACGTGCTTGCCCTCGGCCGTGATCAGCTCGGCGGAGAGCAGGTTGTCGCAGGCGAGCCCGAACTTCCGCTCCAGCCAGCCGGAACCGCCGCCCAGCGTGAAGCCGCCGACGCCGGTCGTGGAGACCCGGCCGCCGGTGGTCGCCACGTGGAACGGCTGGGTGGCACGGTCGAGATGCCCGATCGTGGCGCCGCCCTCGACCCGTGCCGTCATGTGCTCGGGGTCCGCGACCACGGCGTGCATCCCGCGCAGGTCGACCACCAGGCCGCCGTCGACGACGCAGGTGCCGGCGACGCTGTGGCCGCCGCCGCGCACGGCGATCGGCAGCCCCGTCTCGCGCCCGAAGAGGATCGCGTTGGCCACGTCCGCCGGCGTCGCGCACTGCGCGATCACGGCCGGCCTGCGGTCGATCATGCCGTTGTGCACGGCCCTCGCCGCGTCGTAGCCCGGATGCCCGGGTACGAGGACCTCACCGGCCAGATCCTCGCGGAGCCCGGCCAGGGCGGTGTCCGGAACGGTGAACTGGGGAGCCATCGGGTGCCCCCCTTTCGTGCGGGGGCCAGGACACCTTCATCGTAGGTCCGGCCCCCGGAGGGCGCCCCTCAGCCGCCGTAGGCCCCGCTCGCGGTCAGCCGCAGCGCGGTGTCGATCAGCGGCACGTGGCTGAACGCCTGCGGGAAGTTCCCCACCTGACGCTGGAGCCGCGGGTCCCACTCCTCGGCGAGCAGCCCCAGGTCGTTGCGGAGCGAGAGCAGCTTCTCGAAGAGGGTGCGGGCCTCGTCGACCCGGCCGATCATCGCCAGGTCGTCGGCGAGCCAGAACGAGCAGGCGAGGAACGCGCCCTCGTCGCCCTCCAGGCCGTCGACGCCGGCCTCCTCGCCGGCCGTCGGATAGCGCAGCACGAAGCCGTCCTCGGTGGACAGCTCCCGCTGGATCGCCTCGATCGTGCCGATCACCCGCTTGTCGTCCGGCGGCAGGAAGCCCATCTGCGGGATCAGCAGCAGCGAGGCGTCCAGCTCCTTGGAGCCGTACGACTGGGTGAAGGTGTTCCGCTCCTTGTCGTAGCCCCGCTCGCAGACGTCCCGGTGGATCTCGTCGCGCAGCTCCCGCCAGCGCTCCAGCGGCCCGTCCGCGTCCCCGGACTCGATCAGCTTGATGGTGCGGTCCACCGCCACCCAGGCCATCACCTTGGAGTGGGTGAAGTGCCGACGCGGGCCGCGGACCTCCCAGATGCCCTCGTCGGGCTGGTTCCAGTTCTTCTCCAGGTACTGGATCAGCTTGATCTGGAGCAGGGAGGCGTAGTCGTTGCGGGACAGGCCCGTCATGTGGGCCAGGTGCAGGGCCTCGGTGACCTCGCCGTACACGTCGAGCTGGAGCTGGCTCGCGGCGCCGTTGCCGACCCGGACCGGGCCGGAGTTCTCGTACCCCGGCAGCCAGTCCAGCTCCGCCTCGCCGAGCTCCCGCTCGCCCGCGATGCCGTACATGATCTGCAGGTTCTCCGGGTCGCCCGCGACGGCGCGGAGCAGCCAGTCCCGCCAGGCGCGGGCCTCCTCGCGGTAGCCGGTGCGCAGCATCGAGGAGAGGGTGATGGCGGCGTCCCGCAGCCAGGTGTAGCGGTAGTCCCAGTTCCGCACGCCGCCGATCTCCTCCGGCAGCGAGGTCGTCGGCGCGGCGACGATCCCGCCGGTCGGCGCGTACGTCAGCGCCTTCAGGGTGATCAGGGAGCGGACCACGGCCTCCCGGTAGGGGCCGTGGTACGTGCAGTGCCCCACCCACTCGCGCCAGAAGCCGGCGGTGGCCTCCAGGGACCCCTCCGGGTCCGGCAGGGCCGGCGGCTCCTTGTGCGAGGGCTGCCAGGACAGGGTGAAGGCGACCCGGTCGCCGGGGGTGACGGTGAACTCGGAGTAGGTCGTCAGGTCCTCGCCGTGGGTCTCGGTGTCGGTGTCGAACCAGACGGAGTCGGGCCCGGCCACCGCGACCGTGCGCTCGCCGACCTTGTGCACCCAGGGCACGATCCGGCCGTAGCTGAACCGCATGCGCAGCGCCGAGCGCATCGGCACCCGGCCGCTGATCCCCTCCACGATCCGGATCAGCTGGGGCGCGCCGTCGCGCGGCGGCATGAAGTCGGTCACCCGGACCGTGCCGCGCGGGGTGTCCCACTCGGACTCCAGGATCAGCGAGTCCCCCCGGTAGCGCCGACGGTCGGCGGGGGCCGGTTCGGCGTCGGCCGGGCCGGCCGGGCCCACTCTCCAGAAGCCGTGCTCCTCGGTGCCGAGCAGCCCCGCGAAGACCGCGTGCGAGTCGAAGCGGGGCAGGCAGAGCCAGTCGACGCTGCCGTCCCGGCAGACCAGCGCCGCGGTCTGCATGTCCCCGATGAGTGCGTAATCCTCGATACGCCCGGCCACGTGCTTCACTCCAGTCGAACGGCCTGTCCGCCCCTCGGGGCGCGTGCAGCAGATGTTGCGAGTTGCGAGAGGTGCCCGCGGTGCCAGTGTGCGGGATGGCCGGCCCCGGCAGCGGGTCGAGGGGAGGCGACACGGACTCCCGGTCCGGTTCCACGGGCGGGGGTGGTGCCGTCGGCCGGCCGCCCGGGGACGAGGCCGGGCGGGATGGTCCGCACCCTAATCACCGTGGTGATCACCCGCGTAACGCGCTGCTCCACACGGGTGAACAGGTCTTTTCGAAATGCCCCCGCGGCCCCGTGGGACGGGCCGGGAAGGCCCTGCGGCGCCCCTTCCCACCCGGTCGGCCGGTGTCCCGACCGTGTGGCCGGAAGCGGTCTCCTGCTGTCACTGATACCCTGGTACCCCGTGGACCGGTGGGAAACGGCGCCAGCCGAAACCCCCGAAACCGCAGCGACGGCACCCCCGATTCTTCCGGAGGACCAGCCGCCTCGCACCTCCAGAACGCGACCACGGGAGCCCCCTCTTGGCGATGCCGCCCAAATCCACGACGACCAAGCACATCTTCGTCACCGGGGGTGTCGCCTCCTCGCTCGGCAAGGGCCTCACCGCCTCCAGCCTGGGTGCGCTCCTCAAGGCCCGGGGCCTGCGGGTCACGATGCAGAAGCTCGACCCGTACCTCAACGTCGACCCGGGCACGATGAACCCCTTCCAGCACGGTGAGGTGTTCGTCACCAACGACGGCGCCGAGACCGACCTGGACATCGGCCACTACGAGCGCTTCCTCGACGTCGACCTCGACGGCTCGGCCAACGTCACCACCGGCCAGGTCTACTCGCAGGTCATCGCCAAGGAGCGGCGCGGCGAGTACCTCGGCGACACCGTGCAGGTCATCCCGCACATCACCAACGAGATCAAGTCCCGGATCCGCCGCATGGCGACCGACGACGTCGACGTGGTCATCACCGAGGTCGGCGGCACGGTCGGCGACATCGAGTCGCTGCCCTTCCTGGAGACCGTCCGCCAGGTCCGCCACGAGGTCGGCCGCGACAACGTCTTCGTCGTGCACATCTCGCTGCTGCCCTACATCGGCCCCTCCGGCGAGCTGAAGACCAAGCCGACCCAGCACTCGGTCGCCGCCCTGCGCAACATCGGCATCCAGCCCGACGCGATCGTGCTGCGCGCCGACCGCGAGGTCCCGACCGCCATCAAGCGTAAGATCTCGCTGATGTGCGACGTCGACGAGGCCGCGGTCGTCGCCGCCATCGACGCCCCGTCGATCTACGACATTCCGAAGGTGCTGCACACCGAGGGCCTGGACGCCTACGTCGTCCGCAAGCTCGACCTGCCCTTCCGCGACGTGGACTGGACCGTCTGGGAGGACCTCCTGGACCGCGTCCACAACCCGGAGCACGAGGTCACCGTCGCGCTCGTCGGCAAGTACATCGACCTGCCCGACGCCTACCTGTCGGTCACCGAGGCCATGCGCGCCGGCGGCTTCGCCAACAAGGCGCGGGTCAAGGTCAAGTGGGTCACCTCCGACGACTGCAAGACCCCGGCCGGCGCCGCCAAGCAGCTCGGCGACGTCGACGGCATCCTCATCCCCGGCGGCTTCGGCGACCGCGGCGTCTCCGGCAAGGTCGGCGCCATCCAGTACGCCCGTGAGCACAAGGTGCCGCTGCTCGGCATCTGCCTCGGCCTCCAGTGCATCGTCATCGAGGCGGCCCGGAACCTGGCGGGTATCCCCGAGGCGAACTCCACCGAGTTCGACCCGGCCACCGCGCACCCGGTCGTCTCCACGATGGAGGAGCAGCTCGCGTACGTCGAGGGCGCCGGCGACCTGGGCGGAACGATGCGCCTGGGCCTCTACCCGGCGAAGCTCGCCGAGGGCTCGGTGGTCCGTGAGACCTACGACGGCGAGCCGTACGTCGAGGAGCGCCACCGTCACCGCTACGAGGTGAACAACGCGTACCGCGCCGAGCTGGAGAAGAAGGCCGGCCTGGTCTTCTCCGGCACCTCCCCGGACAACAAGCTCGTCGAGTTCGTCGAGTACCCGAAGGAGATCCACCCCTACCTGGTCGCCACCCAGGCGCACCCGGAGCTCAAGTCCCGCCCGACCCGCCCGCACCCGCTCTTCGCGGGCCTGGTCAAGGCGGCCGTCGAGCGCAAGACGGCCAAGTAGTACGGCGCGTTAACGTAGCCGGGGTACGGGTTCTCGCACGAGGATCCGTACCCCGGCTTACGTATGTGGGAGGACTACCGATGCAGGTGCAGGACACCCCGGAGGAGTGGCGGGTCGTCGCCACCACCACCCCCTTCAAGGGCAACAAGACGAGTGTCCGCACGGACGACGTGGTCATGCCGGACGGCTCGGTCGTCCGCCGCGACTACCAGGTCCACCCGGGCTCCGTGGCCGTGCTGGCCCTGGACGACCAGGACCGGGTGCTGGTGCTGCGGCAGTACCGCCACCCGGTGCGGCAGAAGCTGTGGGAGATCCCGGCCGGACTCCTCGACGTGCCCGGCGAGAACCCGCTGCACGCCGCCCAGCGCGAGCTGTACGAGGAGGCGTACGCCAAGGCGGGGGAGTGGCGGGTCCTGGCGGACGTCTACACCACCCCGGGCGGCTGCGACGAGGCCGTACGGATCTTCCTGGCGCGCGACCTCGCCGAGGCGGAGGGGGAGCGGTACGAGGTCTCCGAGGAGGAGGCCGACATGGAGGTGGCGCGGGTCCCGCTCGACGAGCTGGTGCGTGGCGTCCTCGCGGGCGAGCTGCACAACAACTGCCTGGTCGTGGGCGTGCTGTCGCTGGTCGCGGCGCGGGCCGGCGACGGCCTCGAAGCGCTCCGCCCCGCCGACGCGCCCTGGCCGGCCCGCCCCTTCGAGCCGTAGGCCCCCGCCGTTTCGCGTGCCGCGCCGCTCCGTTTCGTTGTGGGCTGCGCCCGCGCCGCTCCGTTGTGGGCTGCGCCCTGCTGCGGGCGCCGCGCCGTTTCGTTGTGGGCAATCGTTCCGCTGGGGCGGAACGGGTGGGCACAACGGAACGGCACCCTGAGCGGTGCCTCCGCGACCGGGCCTGGACCCGCACCGGTACGGCGTCGTACAGCGGGTGCGGGTTCAGGCGCAGGAGCCTAGGCCCGGCGGAGGGGCGCCGTTCCGTGTGCCCACCCGTTCCGCCCTGCGGAACGCCTGCCCACACGGAGGTGCGGCGAACGGGCCCCGCCCGGAAGCCGGGCCTGGCGCGCAGCCGGGCGTGAGGGTGGGTACCGCCCCGCGGGACGCTTGCCCACACGGAGGGCCGGCGAACGGGCCCCGCCCGGAGGAGGGCGTCCCGGCGCGTAAGCCGGAACGCCTGGCCGCGCGGAAGGGGGGGGTGGTCCGGTGTGACTGTCTGCTGATCCGATCGGGGGACGCTCCCGCCGCGCTCCACCGGGGACGTGCGGAAGGCTGAACTACGCTCGTACACGCCCGTGCGGAGCCCCCCGCGGGGATCGGCTCGTGCGCAGGTGGACGGGAGCGTGGCCCGTGACGGATCAGGCGGTGGCAGCGGCCGGCAGCCGGCAGTTCTACGGCCGGCAGCGGGAGTTGAAGGCCCTCCGCGCCGACATCGAGCGGACCGGTCTGGACACCCTGACCGGACGCAAGGAGCCCCGCGCCCGCGTCCTCCTCGTCGCCGGGCGGCCCGGCTCCGGCCGGACCGCCCTCGCCGAGGAACTGATCGCCTCGGTCGCCGACCGCTACCCCGACGGGGTCTACCGGGCGCGGCTCAGCGAGCCCGGCGGGGAGCCCGTCCCCACCGCCCGGGCCGCCCGCGAACTCCTCCGCGACCTCGGGGTCGCGGAACCGCCCGGCGCCGCCGAGGACGAACTCACCGAGCTGGTCCGCGAGGCCCTCGGCACCCGACGGGCGGTCCTGCTGCTCGACGACGCCGTCGACGCCGAACAGGCCGACCCGCTGCTCCCGGACAACCCCGACGCCCTCGTCGTCGCGGTGGCGCGGGGGCCGCTCACCGGCATCCCGGACGTCCGGCCCTGCACCCTCGGCGGGCTCGACCCGAAGTCGGCCATCGAGCTGCTCACCTCCGCCACCGGCTCGGTCCGCATCACCGTCGACCCGCAGGCCGCCGAGGCGCTGGTCGAGGAGTGCGGCGGACTGCCCGGCGCGGTGGTGCTGGCCGGCGGCTGGCTGGCCGGCCGGCCCGAGACCTCCGTCGCCGACCTCGCCAAGCGGCTCCGCGGTCTGAACGGCGACCCCCTCACCCGTACCTTCCTCCTCGCCCACCAGGCGCTGCCCCAGCCGGCCGCCCGGATACTGCGTTATCTGGCGCTCGCCCCGCTCGGCCGGGCCGACGCCCACACCGCCTCCGCGCTGGCCGGCTGCTCGGTCCAGGCGGCGGCGACCACCCTCGCCGACTTCGCCCGCCTGGGCCTGGTCGCCGAGGCCGCCGACGGGGAGTACGAGGCCCCCGGCCATCTCGTCCCCCTCCTTCGCGCCCAGCTGGAGGAGCGCGACCGGCCCGCCGAGGTGCAGCTCGCCCGGGCCCGGATGCTGGAGCGGACCGTGCGGCTCCTCCAGTCCTGCCGTGCGGTCACCGAACCCGAGGGCTCCCCGGCCCGGCGCAAGCTCGCCGGACTGCCGCGGGCCCTGCGCTTCCCCACCCCCGAGGACGCCGCCCGCTGGCTCGCCTCGCGCCGCCCGGCGCTGCTCGCCTGCGCCCGGATGGCCGTCGCCGACGGGGAGCTGGACACCCTCGCCCGCCGGCTCATCGCCTCCCTGGTGCGGGCGCTCACCGCGCACGGCGGCGCCGAGGCCGCGGCGCCCGACCTCTACGGGCTGCACCGGCTCGTCCTCGACGTCGCCGAGCGGCGCGGACTGCACCGCGAGCGCGCCGCGGCCCTGCTGAACCTCGGCGACCTCGACGCCCGGACCGGCCGCACGAAGGACGCTCTGCTGCGATATCGGTTGGCATGGGAGGCCGGAAGGCAGGCAAATGATCCGTACGCCACCGGTCGCGCAATGGAATCCGTAGGTGGCAGCTATCAGGAGCTCGGCGACTGGCAGCGGGCCGGCGACTGGTACGGCCGCGCCCTCGCCCAGCGCCTCGCCCACGACGAGCGGGCCGACCAGGCGCGGCTGTACGCCCGCCTCGGCGCCGTGCAGACCTATGCCGGGCGGTACGGGGAGGCGCTGCGGCACTGGCGGGCGGCCGCGGCCGGCTACCGCAGGCTCGGTGATCTCCCGGGCCACGCGCGGGCGTTGAGCGAGGCGGCCCGGGTCCAGGAGTACGCCGGACGCCCCGAGGAGTCGCTACGGACCTGCGAGGAGGCGGTCGAGTGGGCCCGCCGGGCCCGGGACACCCGGCTCCAGGCGGCGCTCCAGCTGCGGCTCGCCGACACCCTCGACCGGCTCGGCGACCCCGCCGCGGCGCGGCTGCACCGGGCTGCGGCGGACCGTCTGCTGGAAACGGAAGGCTTTGCCTACGAAATCCGCAGTGGGTCTGCTGAAGATTAGTACTTTGAAAGGCTAGACAGCGGGAACTCCTTCATTAGACTGGTTCTGCCGCGTTCGAACGTGGTCTGCCCCGGTGTGCCGCAGTGCATCCGGGTATGTATCGCAGTGCACCAGTTATCCCCCTGATTCAAGGACCGTGATCGACGATGAAGGTCGGCATCCCCCGCGAGGTCAAGAACAACGAGTTCCGCGTGGCCATCACCCCTGCCGGTGTCCACGAGCTCGTCCGCAACGGCCACCAGGTCTTCATCGAGCAGAACGCCGGCGTCGGCTCCTCGATCACGGACGAGGAGTACGTCGCCGCGGGCGCCGAGATCCTCGCCACCGCCGACGAGGTCTGGGCCACCGCCGACCTGCTCCTCAAGGTCAAGGAGCCGATCGCGGAGGAGTACCACCGCCTCCGCAAGGACCAGACGCTCTTCACCTACCTGCACCTCGCCGCCTCCAAGGAGTGCACGGACGCCCTCCTGGAGTCCGGCACCACCGCCATCGCGTACGAGACGGTCGAGACCGCGAACCGCGCGCTCCCGCTGCTCGCCCCGATGTCCGAGGTCGCGGGCCGGCTGGCCCCGCAGGTCGGCGCCTACCACCTGATGCGCTCGGCCGGCGGCCGCGGCGTCCTCCCCGGCGGCGTCCCCGGCACCCACGCCGGCAAGGCCGTCGTCATCGGCGGTGGCGTCTCCGGCTGGAACGCCGTGCAGATCGCCGTCGGCATGGGCTTCCACGTGACCCTGCTCGACCGCGACATCAACAAGCTCCGCGAGGCCGACAAGATCTTCGGCACCAAGGTGCAGACCGTCGTCTCCAACGCCTTCGAGCTGGAGAAGGCCGTCGTCGAGGCCGACCTCGTCATCGGCGCCGTCCTCATCCCGGGCGCCAAGGCCCCGAAGCTGGTCACCAACGAGCTCGTCGCCAAGATGAAGCCCGGAAGTGTCCTTGTCGACATCGCCATCGACCAGGGCGGCTGCTTCGAGGACTCGCACCCGACCACCCACGCCGAGCCGACCTTCCAGGTCCACAACTCGGTCTTCTACTGCGTCGCCAACATGCCCGGCGCGGTCCCGAACACCTCCACCTACGCCCTCACCAACGCCACGCTGCCCTACATCGTGTCGCTGGCGAACAACGGCTGGGTCGAGGCGATCCGCCGCGACGCCGCCCTCGGTCTGGGCCTCAACACCCATGACGGCAAGGTGGTTTACAAGGAGGTGGCCGAGGCGCACGGCTACGAGCACGTCGAGCTGAGCACCCTCGTCGGCTGACCCCGACACGCCCCGGCGGCGGCCCCGTCAACGCCCGCCGTCAATGTCACGCACCCGGCCGGACCTTGTTCGACAAGGTCCGGCCGGCTGTGTCTCCGGCCACGCCAAAACGTTCGGTCAACTCGCCTCGAACGTAACCCTTTAACCGTTTCGCACACCCCTGAAACGTGTGGATGCGTGGCTGCGCGCCCTTGACAGAGGCGTGTTCGGTTGCCGACACATCGGGCCGGGTCCGGGCGATTGTGTTGCTGCGGACCGGTGACACGCCATAGAGTCGCCAACCGTCGGCATGGTGCCACGCTGACCTATCGATAAATGTTCCTGGTCACATCCAAGGAGGTAAGACGACTTGTGAATGAGTCGACATTTACTCCCGGGAGCGGTGCGCCAGGTGCCCCGGTCGGCTCCGTCGCGGTGCGGACCTTCGCGACGCACCACCCCATGACGACAACCCACACGCTGAAGACGATGGACGGCCTACACGTGAACGCCACGGCCGGCAACGAGATGGGCCGAGAGTCCACCCACTTCGCCGCCTACGACGAGCTGCCCGAGGGGCACTTCTACGACCCCGACGCCGAGTACGAGCCCGACCCGGAGTACGCGGCCACCCTCGCGCCCGACGCTGCCCGCCAGCGCCGCGAGCGGATCGGCCCGACCGGACGGCCGCTGCCGTACTTCCCGATCCCGGGCCCGCTGACCGACCACGGACCCGCCAAGATCATCGCGATGTGCAACCAGAAGGGCGGCGTCGGCAAGACCACGTCGACCATCAACCTGGGTGCCGCGCTCGCCGAGTACGGACGGCGGGTGCTGCTCGTCGACTTCGACCCGCAGGGCGCCCTGTCGGTCGGCCTCGGCGTGAACCCGATGGAGCTCGACCTCACCGTCTACAACCTGCTCATGGAGCGGGGCATGTCGGCGGACGAGGTCCTGCTCAAGACGGCGGTCCCCAACATGGACCTGCTGCCGAGCAACATCGACCTCTCCGCCGCCGAGGTGCAGCTGGTCTCCGAGGTCGCGCGCGAGTCGACGCTCCAGCGCGCCCTCAAGCCGCTGATGAACGACTACGACTACATCGTGATCGACTGTCAGCCCTCGCTCGGCCTGCTGACCGTGAACGCCCTGACGGCGGCTCACAAGGTCATCGTGCCGCTGGAGTGCGAGTTCTTCGCGCTGCGCGGTGTCGCGCTGCTGACCGAGACCATCGAGAAGGTCCAGGAGCGGCTCAACCCCGAGCTGGAGCTCGACGGCATCCTCGCCACCATGTACGACTCCCGGACCGTGCACTCCCGTGAGGTGCTGGCGCGCGTCGTCGAGGCCTTCGACGACCACGTCTACCACACGGTGATCGGGCGGACGGTGCGCTTCCCGGAGACCACGGTCGCCGGCGAGCCCATCACCACGTACGCCTCCAACTCCGTGGGCGCCGCCGCCTACCGCCAGCTCGCCAGGGAGGTGCTCGCCCGGTGTCACGCCGAGTGAGTCTGCCCGGAGCCGACGAACTCTTCCGTACGACCGGGGGGATGGCGCTGCAGTCGTCCTCGCCCCGCCGAACCGTTCCCGCTCCGGCGGGTGAGAGCGACACGGCCGCCGGAGCGGACAGCGGTGCCGCCGGCTCCGCCGAGCACGCGGCGGCCGGCACGGAGGCGGCCGAGCCGCGTGCCCGGGAGACCGAGGCGGTCCCCGCGCAGCAGCCCGCCGCCGGGAAGCCCGCCGCGCAGGCGGCCGCCCCCGCGCGGCGCCGGGGCCGGACCACCAACCGGCGCCCCAGCGGGCGGGAGCGCCACGACGAGAAGATCACGGTCTACGTCTCCGCCGAGGAGCTGATGGACCTGGAGCACGCGCGGCTCGTGCTGCGCGGCGAGCACGGCCTCGCCGTCGACCGCGGCCGGATCGTCCGCGAGGCGGTCGCCGTGGTCCTGGCCGACCTGGAGTCCCGCGGCGACGCGAGCATCCTCGTCCGCCGCCTGCGCGGCCGCTGACGGTAGCCTGCGGGCGGCCCCGCCCCCGCACCCCTGGAACCGCCCCCGATGCACCCGCACGCCGACGAAACGTCCCGCCCACCGCGCCGCCGCGCGCTGGGACGGGGCGGCGGCCTGCCGGCCGGCGGACCCGGGCCCGAGGCCGCCGGACCCCCCGCCGGCCCGGACGACGCCCCGGAGCCCGTACCGGCACCGGAAGCCCCCGACCTCCCGCCCGAGCCCGAGCCGGAGGCCACGCCCGCAGCCGAGGCGGCCCCCGAGGACGCGGCCGAGGTCGGTGACGGGCGGTTCACCGTGCGGCTGGCGAACTTCGAGGGGCCGTTCGATCTGCTGCTGCAGCTGATCACCAAGCACAAGCTGGACGTCACCGAGGTCGCCCTCTCGCAGGTCACCGACGAGTTCATGGCCCACATCCGGGCGCTCGGGCCGGACGGGGACCTCGACCAGACCACCGAGTTCCTCGTCGTCGCCGCCACCCTGCTCGACCTCAAGGCCGCCCGGCTGCTGCCCGCCGCCGAGGTGGAGGACGAGGCCGACCTGGCGCTGCTGGAGGCACGGGACCTGCTCTTCGCGCGGCTGCTCCAGTACCGCGCCTACAAGCGGATCGCGGAGATCTTCGCCGAGCGGTGGGAGGCGGAGGGGCGGCGCCACCCCCGGACCGTCGGCCTGGAGCCGCACCACGCCGAGCTGCTGCCCGAGGTCGTCATCTCGATCGGCGCCGAGGGCTTCGCGAAGCTCGCCGTGAAGGCGATGCAGCCGAAGGCCGCGCCGCAGGTGTACGTGGACCACATCCACGCCCCGCTGGTCAGCGTCCAGGAACAGGCCCGCATCGTCACCGCCCTGCTGCGCGAGCGCGGCACCGCGCACTTCCGGGAGCTGGTCGAGGACGCCGGGGACACCCTCACCGTCGTCGCCCGCTTCCTGGCCCTCCTGGAGCTCTACCGGGAGAAGGCCGTCGCCCTCGACCAGCAGGACCCGCTCGGCGACCTCACGGTCTCCTGGACCGGCGGGGACGGCGAGACCCGTGTCACGGCAGAGTTCGACCAGGAAGCACCGGAGCCCGCATGAGCGACCTCAAGCCCGCCCTCGAAGCCGTCCTCATGGTGGTCGACGAGCCCGCCACCGAGGCCCACCTCGCCAAGGTCCTCGACCGCACCCCGCGCGAGGTCGCCGACGCCCTCCACGAGCTGGCCGACGAGTACACCGCCGACGGTCGCGGCTTCGAGCTGCGCCGGGTCGCCGGCGGCTGGCGCTACTACACCCGCCCCGCCCACGCCGCCGCCGTCGAGGCGTTCGTCCTGGACGGCCAGCAGGCCCGGCTGACCCAGGCCGCCCTTGAGACCCTGGCGGTGGTCGCGTACCGCCAGCCGGTCAGCCGTTCCCGGGTCTCCGCCGTCCGCGGGGTCAACTGCGACGGCGTGATGCGGACCCTCCTCCAGCGGGGTCTGGTGGCGGAGGCGGGCGCGGAACCCGAAACAGGTGCGATCCTGTACAGGACGACGAACCACTTCCTGGAGCGGATGGGCCTGCGCGGCCTGGACGAGCTCCCGGAGCTCGCGCCCTTCCTCCCCGAGGCGGACGCGGTCGAGCCGGACTCCCTGGAAGGCGTTCCGTCGTTCGATCCCGACAGGGACGGACCAGCGGACGAAGAGACGACGGAAGTTTGATGCGAAGCAGCAGCGGCAGGAACAGCGGAAACAACGGCGGGAGCCGTGGTGCCAAGAGCGGCGGCCGCGGCAACAACTACCGGGGCGCGGGCAACAACCGCGACGAGCGCGGCCAGAGCTCCGGCCGCCCCCGGAAGACCCGCCCCGAGGAGCGCTCGTACGACGTGAGCATGCCCTCCGACAGCGCCAAGGGCAGCCCCCGCAAGGGCCGTGGCGACGCCGCCCGCGGCGGTGCCAAGGGCGGACCCAAGCAGTCCCCGAAGCAGTCCTCCGGGCAGCGGTGGGGCGCCGGCCGCACGGCCCCGGCGCGCTCGCGCGAGTACGAGGCCAGGGCCGAGGAGCGCAACCGCGAGCGGTACGCGAACAAGCCCGAGGTCAAGACCCCCAAGACCTTCCCGGGCGCCGAGCAGGAGGGCGAGCGGCTGCAGAAGGTGCTGGCCCGGGCCGGCTACGGCTCGCGCCGCGCCTGCGAGGAGCTGATCGAGCAGGCCCGCGTCGAGGTCAACGGCGAGATCGTCCTGGAGCAGGGCCTCCGGGTGAAGGACAGCGACGAGATCCGGGTCGACGGCCTGACCGTCGCCACCCAGTCGTACCAGTTCTTCGCGCTGAACAAGCCGGCCGGCGTCGTCTCCACCATGGAGGACCCGGACGGCCGCCAGTGCCTGGGCGACTACGTCACCAACCGCGAGACCCGGCTCTTCCACGTCGGCCGGCTCGACACCGAGACCGAGGGCATCATCCTGCTCACCAACCACGGCGAGCTGGCCCACCGCCTCACCCACCCCAAGTACGGCGTGAAGAAGACCTACCTGGCCGCCATCACCGGCCCGCTGCCCCGCGAGGTCGGCAAGCGGCTCAAGGACGGCATCCAGCTGGAGGACGGCTACGCCCGCGCCGACCACTTCCGCGTGGTCGAGCAGACCGGCAAGAACTACCTGGTCGAGGTCGTGCTGCACGAGGGCCGCAAGCACATCGTGCGCCGGATGCTCGCCGAGGCGGGCTTCCCGGTCGAGAAGCTGGTCCGCACCGCCTTCGGCCCGATCACCCTGGGCGACCAGAAGTCGGGCTGGCTGCGCCGGCTGTCCAACACCGAGGTCGGCATGCTGATGAAGGAAGTCGGCCTGTAAGGGTCCTTCCCACCGGCAGGAGGCGCCCGGGGCGCCCCGCGCCGGCCCCCCCGGCGGGCCGCCGCGCGGCCCCACCCCGCGCCCCAGGCCGCCCGGCCCCAGCGAACGCACACGAGTCCGCGACAGGCCTGGTGGGGGAGCCACCCCCCCCACACCAACCC
>NZ_JBHYKM010000098.1:0-32611 GCF_042741435.1 Streptomyces sp. NPDC058955
GGGGCGACGCGGTGCTCGGCATGGCCCACACCAAACACAAATAAAACTCGGCAAGTACATTGGCTATTTTACAGCTGGGGGTGGCCCCGGCGCCCCCCCCCCCCCCGGGGTGGCGGGTGCCGGGTCACGAAGGCGGGCGCGGGGTGAGGGAGAGCAGCACCGGACCGGTCGGCGATCCCACGAGATCGGCGACCGTCAGCGGGTCGAGCGTGCGGTAGAAGGCGTCCTGCGCCTCCCGCAGCGCGCCGCGCAGCCGGCAGGCCGCCCGCAGCGGGCACGGCGGATCGGCCTCGCAGCCGACGACCTCCTCCTCGCCCTCCAGCGTCCTGGTCAGCCAGCCCACCGAGGAGCGCCGGCCGAAGTCGGTGAGGGCGAGCCCGCCCCCGCGCCCGCGCCGGGCCTCCACCACGCCGAGGTGCCGGAGTCGCGTGACCACCTTCGCCATGTGGGCGTGCGGCACGGCCATCTCCTCCGCCACCGCGCGCGTGGTGACGGGCTCCTCGTCGTCGGCGACCGCCAGGCGCATCACGGCGCGCAGGGCCAGGTCGGTGAACTTGGTCAACCTCACGGAAGGACCGTATCAAAGCGGTATCCCGGACTCGCATTAAGGGTGCGAAGTCCGGGATACGGGGTCCGCCTCGGCCGGGCGGGGTGGAGCGGGGCCGGGATCAGGCGAGGACCTTGGCCTTCGCCTGCTGGAACTCCTCCTCGGAGATCGCGCCCTTGTCCTTCAGGTCCGCGAGCCGCGCCAGCTCGTCCGTGGCGCTCGGGGTGCCGCTCGCGGCGGCCTGGGTGCCGGCGGTCTGCCGGATGTACTCCTGGAAGCGGGCCTCCGCGTCCTTCGCCTGCTTCGCGTCACGCGCGCCCATGCCCTTGCCGCGGGCGATCACGTAGACCAGCACGCCGAGGTAGGGGAGCAGGATGCAGAAGATCAGCCAGCCCGCCTTGCCCCAGCCGCCCAGTTCGTGGTCCCGGAAGATGTCCGTGATGACCTTGAAGAGCAGGAAGAGCCACATGATCCAGAGGAAGAACCACAGCATCGTCCAGAAGACGTTCAGGAGGGGGTAGTCGTCCATTCCTGCACACTCCGATCCGTCGCCCGGCCGGGAGGGCCGCGCGTTGGAGCGAGTCTCACCCGTCCGGCCCGCGCCCGCATGTCGTGGCCGTCCGTCCGGGCTCCGCGTGCGGGCCGCCCGGCGCCGTGTTCGGATGGGAACCCCCGTGCGCGGACGGTGATCCGCGGGGACGACGAGGAGCGGAGTGCCATGGGACCGGTGGAATGTGTCGTGCTCGCCTTTCCGGGGGAGCGGCTGAAGGTGGCGGCCGTCGCCGCGATCGCGGAACTCCGCAAGGAGGGACAGGTCCGCCTGATCGACTCGCTGGTGGTCGTCAGGGCGCCGAGCGGGGAGGTCTCGACCTCCGAGCTGGTCGAGTACGACGAGTTCGACGAGGCCACGGCGGAGATCGGCCCCGAGGCCAATCTCCTCGGCCCCGAGGACGCGGCCGAGGTCGCCCAGTCGCTGGAACCGGGCTCCTGCGCGCTGATGCTGCTGGTCGAACACATCTGGGCCGCGCGGGCGGCCGAGGCGATCCGGGAGGCGGGCGGCCGCGTGGCGGCCCGCGTGTCCATCCCCGACGCCCATGTGGAAGAGGCGCGGACCGCCTACCGGGAGGCGGTCGCCGAGGCCGCCGGAAGGAGCTGACCGGATGTTCATGCGACGCCGTCCCCTCGCCCGCCCGGTGATCCGGCCGGCCGGCGCCCCGCTGCTGCGCGGCGCCCTCGTCGGCGGAGCCGCGTACGCCGCGGGCCGCAGCGCGGCCCGGGCCTCCCGCCGCGAGCAGGACCAGGAACAGGCCATCGCCGACCTCCAGGCCCAGCAGGTCCAGCCGCCGGCGCCGCCCGCCGCGCCGCCGGCACCCTCGCAGGCCGCACCGGCGGCCCAGCCCGGCGCTCAGGACCCCGGCGGGCTCACCGAACAGCTGGCCAGGCTCGGCGCGCTCGCCCAGCAGGGACTGCTCACCCCCGAGGAGTTCGCCGCGGCGAAGGCCAAGCTGCTCGGCGTCTGATCCGGACGGCGCCGAGCGCCCGGCCCGGGGCCGGGGCGCCTCAGGACGCGCGCAGCGCCGCGAGCGCGGCCAGCGCGCGGTCCGCGTGGGCGCTCATCCGCAGCTCGCTGCGGACGACCTCGCGGACCCGCCGGTCCTCCCCGATGACGAAGGTGACCCGCTTCGTCGGGGCGAGCGAGAAGCCGCGCCGCACGCCGAAGCGCTCGCGCACGGCGCCGTCGGGGTCCGAGAGCAGCGGGTAACCCAGCGAATGCCGCTCGGTGAACTCCCGCTGCTTCTCCACGACGTCCCCGCTGACGCCCACGGGCAGCGCGCCCGCCGCGCGGAACTCGGCCGCCAGGTCCCGGAAGTGGCACGCCTCGGCGGTGCAGCCGGGCGTCATCGCCGCCGGGTAGAAGAAGAGGACGACCGGCCCCTCGGCGAGCAGCCCGGAGAGGGAGCGCGGGGTCCCGGTCTCGTCCGGAAGGGTGAAGTCCTCGACGAGATCTCCGACGTTCATGCGGTCCGCCCCTTCGTCGGGCGCCCCGGCCCCCGGGATCCGCCCTGCCGCGCCCGCCGGCCTGCCCGGCGGGCTACCCGAAAGTTCTACCGCAGGGTAGGCGCCGCCGTCACCCCGCCGCCGCCCCGGCCGGCCGCGATCCGCGCGTCCAGGACCGCGAGCACCCGCTCGCCCCACCGGAGGTTCTCCTCCTCCAGCAACCGGCCGCGCATCAGCGTCAGATACGGCCCGACGCGCTCGGAGTCGCGCAGATACGTCTCCTCGTCCCGGTCGCCGAGCAGCCACAGCCGCAGCCGGTCGTACCGGGCGAGCTTGTCCCGCGAGACGTCCATCCGCTGCGCCACGAAACCCCGCACGGCCTCCGTGTCACCGCCGTCGCACGCCTGCACCTGCACCATCAGCTCGTCGCGGACCGCGGTCGGCCGCGGCGCCACGGAGGTGAAGGAGTCGAGGTCCCGGCGCCCCTCCGGGGTGAGGCTGAACATCCGCTTGTTGGGGCGGCGTTCCTGCTCGACGACCCGGGCGGTGATGAGACCCGCCTCCGACAGCCGGTCGAGCTCGCGGTAGAGCTGCTGGGGGGTGGCGGCCCAGAAATTGGCGACGGACACGTCGAAGATCTTGGCGAGGTCGTATCCGGATGCCTCGCCCTCCAGAAGAGCTGCGAGGACGGCGTGCTTGAGCGACATCCGGACACGCTAGCAGTCCGTTGAATAGTTTCCTCCGCACCTATTCAACGGCCGCAGGGCGGTGCTCCGCACGGTCCTGCCTGGCACCCGGCCCGGGGCCTGCCTAGGCTGGATCACCAGACACCACGGGGGAGACGACCGGGGGCCGGAGGAGCGAGCAGCGCCATGGACACCGACGCGTACGTCTACACCAGCTACATCAGGACGTCCCCGGACGACCTCTGGAAGGCGCTGACGGAGCCGGAACTGACCCGGCGCTACTGGGGCGTGGCCTTCGAGACGGAGTGGACCCCCGGCGCGGGGATGACCTGGGACGAGGGCGACCGGCGGACCGCCGACCCCGAGCAGGTGGTCGTCGAGGCCGTGCCCGGCCGCCGTCTCGCGTACACCTGGCACACCTTCACCCCCGAATGGGCGAAGGCGGTCCGCCTGGACGACGAGGTGTACGCGCTCCTGTCCCGCGAGCGGCGGTCCACCGTCACCTTCGACCTCGAACCCTCCGGCGACGACACGGTCAAGCTGACCGTCACCCACGGCGGCCTGGAACCGGACGGCATCATGCGGGGGCTCATCGGGGAGGGCTGGCCCGCGATCGTCTCCAGCCTGAAGTCGCTCCTGGAGACCGGCGAGGAGCTTCCGGAACCGCCCCGCTGACCCATTCGAGTCGTCTCCCGGGCCTCTCGCCCGCCACGCCCGCGCACGTGATCATCCTTTTCTCCTCTCGTCGGTTCTGATGATCCGGTCGGCGCCCGTCCGCCGGCCCGCCGACCCGTCAGCGACGAAAGGGGAGGGCGTCCGACGTGCCGTCACGCCGATACGTACAGGGATGGGGAGCGCTCTCCCTCGCCGTCGGGGCCGTACTCGTCACCACCGCCGCGGGCCAGGCCCCGCCGGACGGCCGCACCGGCGCCCCGGCCGCCCCGGAGCCCGCCGTCGTCACGGTCGGCGCCTGTCCCGGCGACGGCGGCCTCTGCCGGGTGCCCCGCACCACGCTGGCCCTGGACGACCGCGCCGCCGTCACCCTCCCGGCCGTCGCCACCGGCCCCGTCGACCTCGCCCTGCGCAGCCCGGGACGGCTCGCCGACGTGACCGTCACCGACCGCCGCGGACGCCGGATCGCCGGGCACACCGACACCGGCGGCACCCGCTGGACCAGCGAGGTCGCGCTGCCCGCCGGAGGCGCGTACACCGCCCGTCTCGTCCTGGAGGAGACCGGCCCGGCCGGTCTCCGGCGCCGGGTCGTCCGGCTCGCCGTCCGCACCGGGAAGGCGCCCGCCGGGGAACGGCTGACCGTCGCGTTCGGTCCCGGCGACGGCGGTGGAGCCCGAACGTACGGGGTCGGACAGCCGGTCACCGCGGAGCTCAGCCACCCCGTCCCGGCCGACTCCCCGGCCGCCCGCCGGGTCGTCGAACGGGCCCTGGAGGTGCGCAGCGAGCCGCGCGCCGTCGGAGCCTGGCACTGGGTGGACGCCGACACCCTGCACTACCGGCCGCGCGCCTACTGGCCGGCCGGCGCCACCGTCCGGGTCCGCTCCGCCCTCGCCGGAGCCCGCGTCACCGACCGCCTGTACGGCGGCCCCTCACGGCCCCTCACCTTCTCCACCGGCGCTCGGGTGGAGGCCGTCACCGACGTCGCCGCCCACGAGATGCGGGTCTACCGGGACGGCCGGCTGCTCCGCGTCATCCCCGTCACCACCGGCAAGCCCGGCTTCCGCACCCGGGCCGGCACCAAGGTCGTCCTCGGCAAGGAGCCGACGGTCCGGATGCGCGGCGACTCCATCGGCATCGCCCGCGGCAGCCGCGAGTTCTACGACCTGAAGGTCCGCTGGGCCACCCGGGTGACCTGGAGCGGCGAGTACCTGCACGCCGCCCCCTGGTCGCTGGACGCGCAGGGCAGCGCCGACGTGAGCCACGGCTGCACCGGCATGTCCACCGAGGCGGCCCGCTGGTTCTTCCGCACGGTCCGCGAGGGCGACCTGGTCCGGGTCGTCAACGGATACGGGGAGACGATGGACCCGTTCGGCAACGGCTACGGCGACTGGAACCTCGACTGGCCCGCGTGGCTGCGCGGCAGCGCCTTCGGCCCCGGTGCCGGCGGGGCAGCCGCCGGAAGCCCGCTGCGGCCCGCCCTCTGACGGCGGCTCAGCCGCCCGCGCCCGGCCCCGCGCCGTCCGCGGCACCGGCACGGCGGTCCTCCGGTCCGGGCGCGGGGGTGCTCGGTGCCGGTTCGCCGAGCAGCAGCCGGGGCCGGCGCTGGAGTCCGGCGCCGACGAGCACGCCGAGGGCGATGGCGGCGACCGTGATCACCGTGCCGACCAGACTGTTCAGACCGGTGTCGGTGTCCTTCTCCACGATGATCTCCGAGATGCTGGTGAGCCCGATCGCGCCGGGGACCAGGAGCCAGAAACAGGGCAGGAAGACCACCTGGTCGGGGGTGCGGGAGCGCTTCTCGACCCAGGTCGCCATCGGCGGCAGCACCGCCCCGGCGGCGAACGCGCCGAAGGTCGCCCCGGCCAGCTCCGAGGCGGTCGACTGCACCAGCCGCTCGACGAGGAGCGCGCCCAGCAGCCAGCCCGTCACCCGGGGCGGCG
Source organism: Streptomyces sp. NPDC058955 (assembly GCF_042741435.1). Classification (NCBI taxonomy): domain Bacteria; kingdom Bacillati; phylum Actinomycetota; class Actinomycetes; order Kitasatosporales; family Streptomycetaceae; genus Streptomyces; species Streptomyces sp. NPDC058955. Next base: position 5,844 of record NZ_JBHYKM010000098.1, read on the forward strand.
CCGAGAAGTACAGCAGGAAGCCGAAGCCGAGCAGCAGCACCCCGATCCAGGGCGCCCACCCGCCGAGCGGCTCCGCGGCCCTGCCGCCCGACGGACGGGGATCGAGCAGTTCGGAGCCGACCAGGATGCCCAGTGAGAGCAGCAGCAGGACGCTGACCGCGCCGGCCAGCCGGGAGATCCCGGACAGCGCCGCCCCGGTGGCCAGCTCGATGGCGCCGAGGGTGAGCGCCGCACCGGGCAGGAAGGCGATGAGGGGCGGGATGTACAGGACGGCGGGGTTCTCGTGGAGCAGGGGGCCGGCCCAGCGCAGCGCGGCGGTGGTGACCAGGATGGCGGTGACCACCGGCAGGGCGGTACGGGCCGCGGGCAGCCGGTCGCCGAACAGGCGCAGCACCCCGACTCCGGCGCCGAGCGCCGCGTACCCGGCGATGGCGGGCCAGGTCGCGTGCCGCATGGTGCCGAGGCCGACCGTCAGCAGCACATAGCCGAAGACCGTGGCGGCCGGGCTGAACCGCTCGGGACGCTCCCGGTTCTGCCGCAGCGCCCGGCGCACCTCGTCGAACGGCACCTCCTCCGCGAGCATCCGGGTGACCAGCGCCTGGAGCGACTCCACCTGGTCGAGCCGCAGGTCGGGCCCCTCGACCGGGGCGAAGTCGAGTTCGCCGCCACGGCCGTCGGGCCCGCCGCCGACCCGGACGAAGAGCCCGGTGGGGACGACGAAACAGCGGGCCCGGGTGCCGTAGCGGACGGCGATGTCGTGCAGGGTCCGCTCGACCTCCGAGGTGCGCTCGGCGGCCCGCAGGAGGTCGGAGCCCAGCTCGCAGAGGAGCGCGGCCAGGTCCCGGAGCCGTTCCCGGCCGGCCGTCTCGTCCTCCGGCAGCGTGACCGTTCCGGTGCGCCGCCGGGGCCGCAGCGCTGCCGCCCGCCGCGCGAGACCACGCACATCCAATCGGGACAAAAGGCGCATTCATGAACGTTAACAGTGGGGTGCGCGGACGGACGGGTGCGCGCGACGGAGCGTCAGGCGCGGTGCCCCACCCCGCGGTACGCCCTCGCCTGCTGCGATCATGACGGGATGAACGACACCGCCCCCACCCCCGGCGAGCGCGACCGGCTGCTGTCCGAGGCCGTCGCCCTGCGCGCCGGAGGAAGCAGGGAGGAGGCCCGCGAACGGCTCACCGCCCTCGCCGCCCGCCTCCCCGGCGACGCCGAGGTCGCCTACCAGACCGCCTGGGCGCACGACGTCCTGGGCCTGGAGGCCGAGGCGGTGCCGTACTACGAGTCCGCGCTGGCCGGCACCGGCCTCACCGCCGACGACCGGCGCGGCGCCCTGCTCGGCCTCGGCAGCACCTACCGGACCCTCGGTCGGTACGAGGACGCCGTCGCGCTGCTCGAACGGGCCGCGGCGGAGTTCCCGGAGGACGGCGCCCTGCGCACCTTCCTCGCCATGGCCCTCTACAACACCGGCCGCCACCACGACTCCGTACGGCTGCTCCTGACCCTCCTCGCCGCCACCAGCGAGGACCCGTCGGTGCGGGAGTACCGCGAGGCCATCGCGCACTACGCACGGGACCTCGACGCGACGGAGTGACGGCTTCCCGTCGGCGTCGCCGGTGGCGGTGGCCGGTCGATCGGCGGGCGGCGGTCAGTCGTTGACGGCGGTCAGCAGCACCACGGAGTCGTCCACGGCGGTCAGGCCGTGCCGCTCCTTGGGGATCATCCGCAGCGCTCCCGCGGCCAGTTCGTCCGCCCAGCCGTGCGTGGTCAGCCGCACCCGGCCGGTGAGCACCTGGAGGCTGGCCGCCGGGGGAGCGTTGTGCTCGTCCAGGGCCGTTCCGGCCTTCAGCGCGATCACGGTCTGGCGCAGCACTCCGTCGTGGAGGACCAGATGGGCGCTGCGCCCGTGCGGGGCGGTGCGGGCGGCGGCCAGGTGCTCGTCGGCGAGGGCGGTGAGGTCCAGGTTCATACCCCCAGCCTCCCGGCTGCGCGCGCGGGCGCAACTCGGGCCGCCGGTCCGGCTCACCCGGCGGGCAGCAGCGCCCCCGTGAGGTGGTCGTACGCCACGTGCGCGTGGAGCCGGACACCGGTGACGAGGGTGTCGTCGTCGGCGTAGAAGTGCGGATTGTGGTTGGTGACGAGACCGCGCCCGCCCTCCTCCGGCACCGGCAGCCCGTTCGCGCCGAGCGTGGCGTCCTGGACGCCGAGCGTCACGTACAGCCCGCCGAAGCGCGCGATGAACTCGGAGACGTCGTCGTAGCCGAGGGTCGCCCCGGTCTCGGTGACCCGCTCCTCGCCCACGACCCGCCGGAAGGTCGGCAGCGCCGCCGTCACCCACGGCTCGGCGTTGTGCACCGGCGGCACCGGCTGGAGGTACTCCACCTCGGCCGTGGCCCCGTACGCCGCCGCCGAGTGCTCGGCGAGCCGCCGGAGCCGTTCCCGCACCTCGGGCATGTCGGACTCCACTGCGCAGCGGACGGTGCCCCAGAGCGTCACCGTCTGGCCGATGATGTTGAACCGGCCGACGTCCTCGACGTGCCCGATGGTGACGGTGACCGGGTCGAAGGCCGACACCTGGCGGTACAGCTGCCCGATCCCGGTGAGCACCGCCCCGGCGGCCGGCATCGGGTCGACGCCCTGCCACGGGGTGGAGCCGTGCACCTGCTTGCCGCCGATGGTGATCCGGACCAGCACGGAGGCCCCGTACTGGTTCCCCACCCGGTAGCCCACGTACCCCTTCGGGTAGGGCGTCACGTGCATCCCGAACGCCATCGTCGGCACCGGGTCGGCGAAGGCGCCCGCCTCGACCATGGCGAGCGCGCCGCCGGTCTCGGTCACCGGGGGACCCTCCTCGGCCGGCTGGAAGACGAGGACGACGGTGCCCGGCAGCCGGTCGCGCACCCCGGCGAGGACCGTCGCGGCCCCCATGAGCATCGCCGTGTGGCAGTCGTGACCGCAGGCGTGCGAGACGGGGAACGGGCCGCCGGGGTAGTCCGCGTCCACCACCCGCGAGGCGAAGTCCTCCCCGCACAGGTCCTGCACCGGCAGCGCGTCGGTGTCCGCGCGCAGGGCGGCGACCCGTCCGGCGCCCCCGGCGGCCGTGCCCCGGAGCACGCCGACCACGCCGTGTCCGGCGATCCCCGTGCGGACCTCGTCGAGCCCCAGGGCGCGCAGATGGCCGGCGACCAGCCGGGCCGTGCCCTCCTCACGGTTGGACAGCTCGGGGTGCCGGTGGAGGTGCCGCCGCCAGGCGATCACCTGGGCGGCGGACTTCTCGGCCAGCCGGTCGAGCTCGGCGTGGACGGGGTCGATCGGGACGGGATCGATCGGGACGGGGTTGGCGTGGCCGGGGGCGGTCGGGACGGGGTCGGCGTGGACGGGATCGTGCGTCATGGGCTTCCCTCCGGGTCGGTGTCCGCGGCTGTGTCCCGTGCGGGTCAGCCGCCGGTGAGGTCGCGCAGCGCGAAGTCGTCGGAGAGCGGGACGGCCAGCCCGTTCAGCGCCGCGACCAGCTTCTTCTCCTCGTACGTGAAGTGCGACTCGACCAGCGCGATCAGCCCGTCCAGCTCGCCGCTCACCCGCCGGGCCTCGTCCGGGGCCGGCTCCCCGGCCGGGCCGGCCGGCAGCTCGTCGAGCAGGGTCTGGAGGCGGACCAGGATCTCCTCCACCTGCACGTGGTCGTGCGCCAGTTCGTCGAGGACCGGGCGCAGCTCGGGATGGGCCGCGGCCAGTGCCGGGAAGACGCCGCCGTCCTCGGCGGTGTGGTGGCGGGTGAGCGCGGAGCAGAAGGCGAGGCAGTGCGCCCGCAGCTCGCGGGGGCGCTCGCCGGCGCCGGACAGATAGGCGTCGAGGCCGCCGCGGAGCCGGGTGAGCTCCTCGCGGAGCCAGAGGTGGACGTCGACGAGCTGGTTGCCGAACGCCGCGAGGCGGTCGGCGGGTTGGGAGGAGGCGGAGACGGTGGCCATGGCCGCATGATCGCACCGGTACGCGCCGGGGGCTACGGCTCCGGGGCCGTACCCGGGAGGTGCGGGTACGGCCCCGGAGGGGGGAGCGGCCGGGCGGGTCAGCCGGTGAAGACCTCGACGAGGGACCAGATCGCGAGGCCCGCCATGCACACGCCGCCGACGCGCTGGACGGTCTGGAGCGGGACGCGCTTGGCGATGAAACGGCCGGCGACCAGGGCCAGCGCGGAGACCGAGGTGAGCGCGAGGAAGGAGCCGATCGCGGTCGACGCGGTGCCGTTGGTGGCGGCGAGGTTGGCGGTGGTGATCTGGGTCAGGTCGCCCCACTCGCTGATGAAGACGGCCATGAACGCGGTGGAGAAGACCGGCCAGAAGCCGGTGACCGTCTTGCCGGCCGCGTCCTCCTCGTCGTCGTCGCCCCCGGCACGCAGCAGGACGAAGGCGCCGAAGCCGAACATCAGCGCGGAGACGAGTTTGACGATCCAGCCGGGGAGCAGCCCGAGGAGGCTGCCGGCGCCGACGGCGATGGCGACGTGCACCGCGAAGGCCGCGGAGGTGCCGAACCACACGTACAGGGGACGCATGCGCGTGCCCATGGCGAGCGACGCGAACATCGTCTTGTCGGGAAGCTCGGCGAGGAAGATGAGCCCGAAGGCGGTGACGATCGCCAAGGGGTCGAGGTGCATACCGGCGGCTCTCTGCTCGGTCCGGGCCCGTGGCTCCGCACGGCACCTCGGTGGGCGACGGGAGGACCACTCGGCCCGGCATGACGGACCACGCCCACGGAGCTGTGGACGTGGTGATGCCTGGCCGAAGGTCTCGCCCGTCCGCGTCTGTGCGCGGACCCGGTCACCGGGAACCCGGGGGTTCCAGTGTGTCGACGACCGGTTCGCAGGGCTACTCCCCTTCGCTGTCCACCAGTGTAACCGATGGGCCCCGAGGTCCGTAGACACCGTCTATGCATTGAGGTAGACAGTGTCTATGAGTGTTGGTAGACAGTGTCCATGTCTCACCCTGCACCTCAGGATCAGCCTGACGCTCCGGTCGACGGTGACGGCCAGGGCCACACCGACGGCGGTAGCGACACGAACGCCGACGGCGGCACCGGCAGCGCACCCGACCGCGGCGGGCTGCGCGAACGGCTCGTCAGGACCGGCGTCGCCCTCGTCGACGCCGAGGGCGCCCAGGCCCTCACCCTCCGCGAGATCGCCCGCCGCGCCGGCGTCTCCCACGGCGCGCCCCGCCGCTGGTTCCCGACCCACCTCGACCTGCTCTCGGCAATCGCCCGCGAGGGCTTCGCCGAACTCGCCGCCCGCGTCGCCGAGGCCGACCGCGCGGACGCCGGGCCCCGGGCGCGGGCCGAGATCCTCGCCCGCGTCTACCTCGCGTACGCCGCGGAGCGCCCCGGCATGTACGAGCTGATGTTCCGCCACGACCTGCTGGAGAGCGGCCGCCTGGGGCTGCGGGAGACGAGCCTGCCGCTCTTCGCCCGGCTCACCGCCGTCGTCGCCGAACTCCGCCCCGCCACCGTCACCGGCGTCGATCCCGTCACCGCCGCCGGCGCGCTCTGGGCGAACCTCCACGGCCTCGCCCAGCTCCGCCAGTGGGGCAGCCTCGCCCTGGCCACCGGATCCGACGACCCCGCACCCCTCGTCCGCGCCACCCTCGACGCCCACCTCGGCCCCGCGGATGCCACGCGATGAGCACCACCGCCCGCGCCCGGACCCTCGCCTGCAGTGTCACCGGGGCCGCCGTCGTCGCCCTCGACGGCACCGTCCTGACGCTCGCCCAGCCCGCCCTCCAGCGCGACCTGCACGCCGGTGTCGCCCAGGTCCAGTGGACCAGCACCGGCTACCTCGTCGCCGTCGCGAGCCTCCTCGTCCTCGCCGGGCGGCTCGGCGACCGCCACGGCCACCACCGCGTCTTCGCCGTCGGCTCCCTCGGCTTCGCCGCCGCCTCGGCCGCGATCGCGCTCGCCCCCGGCATCGGCGCCGTCGTCCTCCTCCGGATCCTCCAGGGCGCCTGCGGGGCGCTGCTCCAGCCCGCCACCCTCGGCATGCTCCGCACCGCCTACCCGCCGGACCGGCTCACCACCCCCATCGCCGTCCGCACCGGCGCCATCGGGCTCGCCGCCGCGGCCGGCCCGCTGCTCGGCGGCGCCCTGGTGTCCGCGTACGGCTGGCGCTCCGTCTTCCTCCTCGGCGTGCCCCCGACGCTCGCCGTCGGCCTCCTGGCCCTCACCGTCCGCGCACCCCGCCGACCGGACCCCGTACGCGCGCGTGCGGGCGGCGACCCCCTCGGCGCCCTGCTGCTCGCCGGCGCGCTCGGCCTCCTGGTCCACGGACTCGTCACCCTCCCGCACCCCGGCGCGGGCGGGCGGGCCGCCGCCGTCCTCGCCGGGTCGGCGGCCGTCGCCCTCGCCCTCGTCCGCCACGAGCGGCGCGCCCCGCACCCGCTGCTGCCACCCGCGCTGCTGGTGGGCCGTCCGGTGGCCGCCGGGCTCGGCGCGCTGCTCGCCGCCTCCGCGGCCCTCTCCGGCACCCTCTTCGTGACCACGTACTTCCTCCAGGACGTCCAGGGCCTGGACCCGCTGACCGCCGGCCTCCGCTTCCTCCCGCTCGCCGTCCTGATGGTGCTCGGCGCCGTCCTCTGCCCGCCGCTCCAGCGCCGACTCGGCCCCCGGGGCACCGCCCTCACCGGCGGCCTGCTGCTCACCACCGGCGTCCTGGTGCTGGCCCGGCTCGACACGGACGCCGGAGCCATGGCAACCGGCACGGGCGCGGCGCTGCTCGGCGCCGGCTTCGTCACCCTGATGGTCACCGCGACCGCCGCGATCGTCCGCCACGCGCCCGAGGCGCACGCCGGGGTCGCCGGCGGGCTCCAGCAGACCGCGATGAACACCGGACCCGCCCTCGGCGTGGCCCTCGCCGCCCTGCTCCTCGTCCTCGTCCCCGGCGGCGGCCACGTCCCCGCGCGCGGCGCCGCGCTCCCGGCCCTCGCACTCGTCGCGGCCCTCACCCTGCCGGCCGCCATCGCTCTCCCCGGAGGGGGATCCCGGAGCCGGGAGGACGGGACACGCCAGCCCGCCGAACGCCGGTCCCGCCGCCCGTTCTGCGTACGATCATGAAATGCACGCAGCCGGCCCCCGGCCCCGGCCCCGACCCGCGACCGCGAAACGGACCCAGTTCCACCTCGGTCGCGCCCTGCCCGTCCTGGTCATGGTCCTCGTCGTCGTCGCGGACCTGGTCACGCCCGACTCCGAGCGCGTCGACCGGCTCCTGTTCACCGTCCCCGCGCTCGCGGCCGCCACCTGGAGCGTGTACGGCACCATCGGCATGGGTCTGCTCGCCATGCTGCTGCGGGCGATGCTCGTCCTGCTCCGGGGCGAGCCCGTCGCGGGCGAACTGTTCGCCAGCGAGCTCCTCATCCTCGGCATCACCACCGTCGCCGCCTGGGTCAGCGCGGTCCGCACCCGCTACGAGCGGGACCTCGCCGAGGTCACGGCGGTCGCCGACGTCGTCCAGCGGGTCGTGCTCCGCCCGCTCCCGCCCCGCCTCGGCCCCGTCGAACTCCACCTGCTGTACGTCGCCGCCGCGGCCAAGGCGCGGATCGGCGGCGACTTCTACGAGGCCGTGCGGATCCCCGGAGCCGTACGGATCATGCTCGGCGACGTCCAGGGCAAGGGCCTCGGCGCCGTCGAGACCGCCTCCGTCCTCCTCGGCGCCTTCCGCTCCACCGCCTACGACGCCCCCGACCTCGCCGCCCTCGCCGACCGGCTCGACGAGGGCCTGGCCCGCTACGCCGCCTGGGACCCCGACTCGGACGCCGCCGAGCGCTTCGCCACCGTCGTCCTCGTCGAGCTCCCCGACGGCGGCGACACCGGCCGCCTCCTCAACTGCGGCCACCCCCCACCCCTCCTCCAGCGCGGCTCCCGCATCACCACCATCGAGGTCGCCGACCCCTCGCTGCCCCTCAACCTCGCCGGCCTCGCCGACTCCCGCCACCACGTGGAGGAGTTCCCCTTCGGCCCCGGGGACCGGCTGCTCCTCTACACCGACGGCGTCAGCGAGGCCCGCGACCGCGACGGCGTCTTCTACCCGCTGGAGGAGCGCGCCCGCCGGTGGTCCGACGCCCCCTCCGACCAGGTCCCCGAACTGCTCCACAAGGACCTCGCCGCCTACGGCGCCGGCGGACCGGACGACGACGTCGCCGCCCTGCTGATCGCCCGCACCGAAGCGGTCGCGCCACCGCCGAGCCCCGCTGACCGCGTCCGGAACTGATCCGTCCGCTCCCAAACGTCGAGTTCGAGGCGGCCTGGGTCGTTCCCGCCCCGTTGCGTGATCCGTGCGCCCTTCGTGCGCTCTGGCCGCTCCCTTCCCGATACGTGAGGCTTGCGTGCGTCCGCACGACGGACGGTCACACTCCAGTCGAGAGGAACGGGTGCACGTGCCCCAGCCCAACGCCACCACCGACGGCTCGTCCGAGGAGTTCCCGGGATTCCCCGGGCTCAGGACCACCCTCACCGAGGCCGAGACGGAACGGGTCGCGGCCGACGGCCTCTGGGCCTCCGGCGGCACCGTCCACCCCGAGGCCGTCCGGTTCGGCCAGACCGTCGTCACCGCCCTCCTCGCCGACGGGCCGCCGCCGCCCGGACAGCTCCCCGCCGCGCTCGCCGAGCGGATCGACCGGGTGCGCGGCCTCGCCCTGCCGGGCTATCACCGCGTCGAGACCACCGACAGCCACCGCCTCTCCGCCTTCAGCCTCCGGCAGCTCGCCCCCGGCCCGCACCCCCTCGTCGTCGTCCCCTCCGGCTGGACCCCCTTCGGCTGGGGCCTCTTCCCCGGCGCCTACATCGCCCTCGCCCTGCGCGGCTACCACGTCCTCGCCTACACCCCGCGCGGCCTCGGCATCCCCGGCCTCCCCACCACCTCCGAGGGGTACGTCGACGTGGCCGGCCCGCACGACGTCGCCGACGGCTCGACCCTCGTCGACTTCGGCGTCGAACGCTTCGCGCCCGCCGCCATCGGCTTCCTGGGCGAGTCCTACGGCTCCGGCATCAGCCAGCTCGTCGCCGCCCACGACGAACGTGTCGGCGCCGTCGTCGCCCTCAGCACCTGGGGCGACCTCGCCACCAGCCTGTACGAGAACAGGACCCGCCACCTCGCCGCCGTGAAGGCCCTCATCGGCTTCACCGGCGGACCCGTGGAGGAGAAGTTCGACGAGGAGAACCGGCGGATCCTGGACGACTTCCTGAACGACCGGAACCTCGACGACGTCGTCCGCTGGGGCGAGCGGCGCTCACCGCGGACGTACACCGACCTCACCGACGACCACGGCACCCCCACCTTCTACTCGAACACCTGGCACGAGAGCCTCTTCGCGGTCAACGAGGCCGTCGACACCTTCGACCGGCTCCGCGTCCCCAAGCGGCTCAACCTCTGGATCGGCGACCACGCCGCCCCCGAGGTCGCCGGCCTGCTCGGCACCTCGCCCGGCGCGCCCGACCCGGTGCTGGACGAGGCGTACGCCTGGCTCGACCACCACCTGAAGGGCGAGCGCAACGGCGTGGAGGAGTGGGACGAGGTCTGCGGCCAGGTGATGTTCACCTACGTCACCGAGCCCGCCCTCGACCCGGCCACCGGCCGACCCACCGGCGCCCGGCGGATCGTCGAACCCGCCGTCCGCGAGTCCCGCCCCACCTGGCAGGACGTCACCGTCGGTCACGAGGTCCTCGGCCTCACCGGCGACGGCGCCGGGGGCACCGACGGCCGGCTCGTCCCGGCGGGCACCGACGCGGAGACCACCGGCTGGCGCCGCACCTTCCTCGCCGGCGTCGACACCGAGGCCACCGCGATGGGCGAACTGCTCCGCACCGGCCAGGCCGAGTGGAAGGGCGACCCCAAGATCTACGACACCCACAAGATCGACCGGCGGCACGCCCTCGCCTGGACCACCGAACCCCTCGTCCCGGCCGACGGCGGCCCCGTCGGCCGCCGGGTCCGCGGCATCCCTCGGCTGCGCCTCACCGTCCGCTCCACCGTCACCGCGGCCGGCCTCATCGCCCACCTCTTCGACGTGGCGGAGGACGGCACGGCGCGCATCATCACCCACGAGCCGCTGAACGCCTACGACCTGACGGCCGACCGGGACACCACCGTCACCTGGAACCTCCAGGCCGCCGCGTACGACATCCCCGCCGGGCACCGCCTGATGCTCGTCGTCGACAGCAAGGACCCGCTCTACGGGGACGCCTCCGTCACCTGGACGCAGACCGAACTGGGCTCGCCGCCCGGGACCGCGTCCTTCCTGGAACTGCCCCTCGGCTGAGCCCGGGCCCCACCGCACGGGGGCAGCGCGGGCGGGACGGCGGCGAGCAGGCGGCCGAGGCCCCCGGTCCGGTGCGGTGGGCCGGTCCGGTGCGGTGCGCCGGTCAGCCGTCGTGCGCCGGTCAGCAGCGGTGCACCGGTCAGCAGCGGTGCACCGGTCAGCCGTGGTACGCCGGGATGTGGGCCGCCGCCCAGTCGGCCAGCTCGCGGGAGCAGGCGGCGACCGAGTCGCGCCAGGTGCGGTCGGCGCCGTCGCCGGCCTCGTCGCTCACGTGCTTCACGATCCGCAGCGGCACCCCGGCCCGCTCCGCGGCGACGGCCAGGGCGTAGCCCTCCATGTCGACCAGCGGCGCCCGCTCGGCGAGCCGGGCCCGGGCGGCCTCGTCGGAGATGAACGCGTCCCCGGTGGCCAGGACCACGTCACCGCCGTCGGGGAGCGCGATCGGCGCCCCGTACGTCTCGCCGGTCAGCGTCGCCAGCAGCTCGCCGTCCAGGTCGTGCTGGAGGACCGTGCCGACGACGTGCGTGCCCGTCCACTCGGGGCGCAGCGCGCCGGCGGTGCCGAGGTTGACGACGCCCGTGGGACGCGGGCCGCGGCCCAGGACAGCGGCGAGCGCGGTCGCCGCGTTCACCTTGCCCATCCCGGTGAGCAGCACGGGCAGGGAGGTGTCGAAGAACTGCGCCTCCTCCTTGACGGCGAGGACGAGCAGCGGACGGTCGGGGGTGATGTCTCCCAGGAGTTCCATGGACCCCACGCTAGTTCGCCCGCCTCGGGACCGTACAGCCAGGACCGGCGGGAGCGGGGGAGCGGGGGAGCGGGCGGCGGCGGGGCGACCGGGGCGCGGGGCGCGGGCGCGCCGATGCCGCGCGGTCAGACCGGGAGCAGGCGGCCGACGAGTTCGCCGAGCTGGCGGGCGTTGCGGCAGGGCCGCATGTCGACCAGCTCCGCGTACAGCGGGGCCACCGAGTCGCCCGTGCCCCACAGTGCCGGCTGCTCCGGGTTGAGCCAGTGCACCCTGCGGGCGCGCTCCGCGATGATCCGCAGGGATTCCGTGCGGGGGTCGGCCTGGTTGGTGCGGGCGTCGCCGAGGACGAAGACGACGGTGCGGGGGCCGAGCGCGTCCGCGTACCGCTCGACGAACTCGTCCAGCGCCGTCCCGTAGTCGCTCTGGCCGTGCCAGCCGGTCAGCCGGGCCTCCGCGAGGATCCGCTCGCCGAGCCCCGCCGGGTCCGCCGCACCCCGGGCGAGGAGGCCGGTGACCTCGTCGACCCGGTTGACGAAGGCGAAGACCCGGACCCGGCTGAACTGGTCGTGCAGGGCCTGCACCAGCAGCATCGTGAACTGCGCGAAACCGGCCACAGACCCGGAGACGTCGCACAGCAGCACCAGCTCCGGGCGGCCGGGACGCCGCCGGCGCAGCACCGGCCGCACCGGCACGCCGCCGGTGGACAGCGAGCCCCGGAGGGTCCTGCGCAGATCGATCTCGCCGCGCGAGGCCCGGCGCCTGCGGGCCGCGAGCCGGGTGGCCAGCTTGCGCGCCAGCGGCCGCACCGTACGGCGCAGCTCGTCCAGCTGCTCGCGGCCGGCCAGCAGGAAGTCCACCCGGTCCGCCGTCCCGGCCACGGCCCGCCGGGCCACCCGGTCACGGCCCTGCCGGTCGGCGACCCGGCGCCGCGCCTCGGTCCGCACCCGCTCGCGGAAGCCGTCGATCGCCCGCCGGATCTCGTCGTCGAGGAGCCGGTCGGCGAACTCCGGCTCCCGGCCGGATTCCGTGCGCGCGGCGCGCACCCGGGCGAGCAGGGTCTCGGGGCGGAGCCGGGAGAGGGTCTGGTACGAGGACCAGCCGTCGGTCCCGGGGCCGGAGCCGTAGCCGCCGAACCCGGCGACCGCCTCGGCCGCCAGCCGGTCCAGGAGGACGGTGTCGCCGGCGGCGAGCGCCTCCGCGATCCGCGCCCGCAGCCCGGCGACGTCGGCGGCGTCGCCGGCCTCTTCCTCGTGCTGCCCGGGTGCGGTGACCAGCGCGGGGAAGTACAGGTCGAAGACCCGGTCGAAGACGGGGCGCTGCCGCTCGCCGTGCAGCAGGGTCGCGGCGAGCGCCTCCCGCATCCGCTCCCGGTCGGCGAATCCGACCGCTTCGAGCGCGAGCCCGGCGTCGACGGTCTCGCCGGTGCCGATGCCGAAACCGTGGTCGCGCAGCGCCGCCACCAGGCCGGTCAGCCGCGCGACGGGCCCCTCGGCGGCCGCCGAGGTGGTGCCGTCGCCGGTCACACCGCGTCCAGGTCGAGCTTGGCCCCGGCCCGCACGATGTCGTCCTGGTGCTTGAGCAGGACGCCCAGGGTCTCCCGGACCACCCGCTCGTCCAACCGCTCCGCCCCGAGCGCGAGCAGCGTCCGCGCCCAGTCGATCGTCTCCGAGACCGAGGGCACCTTCCGCAGGTCCATGGCGCGCAGCGCGCCCACGGTCCGGACCACCGAGGCGGCGAGGGCCGCGTCGAGGCCGGGGACCTTGAGCGTGACGATCCGGCGCTCCAGTTCCTCCTCGGGGAAGCCGATGTGCAGGAAGAGGCAGCGCCGCCGCAGCGCCTCGGACAGCTCGCGGCTGGCGTTGGAGGTGAGGACGGTGAAGGGGCGCCGGGCGGCGGTGATCGTCCCCAGCTCGGGCACGGTGACCTGGAAGTCGCCGAGCACCTCCAGGAGCAGGCCCTCCACCTCGACGTCGGCCTTGTCGGTCTCGTCCACGAGCAGCACCGTCGGCTCCTCGGACCGGATCGCGGTCAGCAGCGGCCGGGGGAGCAGGAACTCCTCGCTGAAGATGTCGGTGCGGGTCTCGTCCCAGGACTCGCCGCGCCCGGCCGTGATCCGCAGCAGCTGCTTGGCGTGGTTCCACTCGTACAGCGCCCGGGACTCGTCGACGCCCTCGTAGCACTGGAGCCGGACGAGCCGGGCGCCGGTCGCCTCCGTGACGGCCTTGGCCAGCTGCGTCTTGCCGACGCCCGCCGGTCCCTCGACCAGGAGCGGCTTGCCCAGCCGGTCGGCGAGGAAGACCGTGGTGGCGATGGCGGGGGAGGCCAGGTATCCGGTCGCGGCGAGCCGTTCGGCGACCTCGTCGACGGAGCCGAAGAACCCGTTCGTCATGGCAGTCCCCCCAGGGAGCGAAGTGTCGTACCGGCCGGTAGCCTCTGGTCGTACTTGATCAGATCCCGCATCGCCGCACAACCGTTCCCGCGTCGCCGCGTGCCGCGCGCGGAACGGCGCCCGCTGGTGCAATGGGGGTGAGCGGGCGCCCACCGCCCGCCCGGTGACCGCACGGCGGTGGAGGTGTCGTGGCGGAGAGCGCGGAGAGAGCGGAGAGCGTGGAGCGGGGCGAGGCCGAGCGGAGCCTGCCGGCCGTCCTGGAGGCGGCGATCGGCCTGATCGGCACCACCCTCGACGAGACCGTGACCTGCCGCGAACTCACGGCCTTCCTCGCCCGCCACCCCGGCGGCACCGCCGCGATCGAGCTGACGCCCGCCAAGGGCGAGCGCACCGTCCCGGCGGGCGCCCCGCCGACCCCCGTCGCCCCGCGACCCCTGCCCACGCTCACCGCCCCGCTCGCCGTGGACCGCGAGCGCCCGCTGGGCACCGTCACCCTCACCCGCGCCGCGCCCCCGTACACCGACGAGGACCGGGTCGTGCTGCGGCAGGCGGCGCGCCTCGCGGCCCGCCACATCCGGCACGCCCGGCGGCTCGCCGCCACCGAGGACGTCGCCCTCCACCTCCAGCGCGCCCTCGTCGCGGAGCCCGGCCGGCCCCACCCCAATCTGGAGATCGCCGGCCGCTATCTGCCGGTCGGGCAGCGCACCCTGGTCGGCGGCGACTGGTTCGAGACCGTACGGCTCCACTTCGGCCGCAGCCTGCTCGTCGTCGGCGACGTCATGGGCCACGGACTCGAGGCGGCCGTCGACATGAACGCCTACCGCTCGGCGCTCCGCGAGGTCGCCGCCACCGACCTCCCGCCGCACCGGGTGCTGCGCCACCTGGACGCGGTCGTCGCCGAGGACGGCGCCCGCCGCCCCGCGACCTGTCTGCTGGTCCGGGTGGACCCCGGGCGCGGCACCGCCACCTTCGCCAGCGCCGGCCACCTGCCGCCGGCGGTCTTCGGCCCGGACGGCTCGGCCGAGCTGGTGGACCTGCCCGTCGGGCCGCCGCTCGGCACCGGCGTCGGCGGCTACGACCCGGCCACCCGCTCCCTCGGACAGGGCGACACCCTGCTGCTCTTCACCGACGGTTTGGTCGAGCGCCGGGGCGAGGACATCGACGTCTCGCTGGCCCGGTTGGCCGGACTGCGACTGCCGCCCGAACCCGGACCGGAACAGGTCGTCGACGAGGTCCTCGGCCGACTCGACGCCCATCACGCCGAGGACGACGTCGCCGTCCTCGCGGCCCGCGTCCGGGTCCGCCCGGCGGGCTGATCCGGCACCGGTGACACAGCGCTCCGCCGCTCCCACCCAGGGTGGTGACATGTCGTCATCTCGCCCTCTCCGGAGGTCGGTTTCCGGACTCGACGGGATTCTTTCGCCAGGACGCTTGTGCCGCGCCCCGCGGCCCGGCACGCTCCTCGTATGAACACGGCCAGGCATGCCAGTGAACGTCTGATGAGCTGGCCCTCGCTGATCCGTGGCCGTGCGCACTGCGGTGCCGAACTCGGCCTCGGGACGGCGACGGAGGAGATCGTCCACTTCCACGGCGAGCACGAGGCCGACGTCCACCTCACCCGCGCGATGGTCGCCCGGCTGCGGCCCGCCCTCCAGAACTCCACCGCGGTCCGGCTGCGGGCTGGCTCCGGCTGGGTGACGGTCCGGCTCGACGCGGGGTCCGACATCGACCTGCTCGCCACCCTGGTCAGCGCGGCCCTCCAGGCCACCGCGTCCCCCGACGCGGCGCCCGACCGGTGCACCCGCGCCCGCCCGGTCGTCGGCAGGCGCTGACCGGACGGGCGCGCGCGGGGCTCAGGCGCGAGCGCCGTCGCCCGTCTCCCGGCCGGGAACCGGGAAGAGCATGCAGGTGCTGGTGGCGTGCGCGAGGAGACGGTCCTCCTCGTCGTACAGCCCCGCCTCCGCGAGCGCGGTGCGCCGCCCCCGCGAGATGACGGTGCCGACGGCCCGCACCTTGCCCGTGTCCATCGTGATCGGCCGCAGGAAACGGGTCTGCAGGTCGAGCGAGGTGTACGCGGTCCCCAGCGGCAGCGTGGTGTGCACCGCGCACCCCGCCGCCGAGTCGAGCAGCGTGGCGTAGACCCCGCCGTGCACACTGCCGATCGGGTTGTAGTGCTCCTCGCCGGGCTCCAGGACGAAGACCGCCCGCCCGTCCTCGACCTCCTCCAGGGAGAAGCCGAGCAGCGCCGCGATCGGCGGGCCCGGCAGCCGGCCCGCGATCATCTCGCGCAGGAAGTCCAGCCCCGCCATCGACGCCGCCGCCCGTGCCGTGGCCCCGGCGTCCTCCCACTCGACCGTCCGCGACCGTCCCATGACCACTCCACTCCGTCGTTCCCCGTCGCCGTCCCGACGGCTGGCTCTGTACCGCGAAGCTAGACCCCGCGTCGGCTGACTGTCAACGACGCAGCCAGGTGGCTAGAGTGTGACGATGAAGTGGCTGGAGACGGACACCGAGAACTGCTCGGTCCGCCGCACCCTGGACCTCGTGGGCGAGAAGTGGAGCCTGCTCATCCTGCGCGACGCCTTCAACGGCGTCCGCCGGTACGACGACTTCCGCCGCCATATCGGCCTCTCCGAGGCCGTCCTCGCCGACCGGCTGCGCAAACTCGTCGCCGCCGGAGTGCTCCGCAGCGTCCCCTACCGGGAACCCGGCACCCGCACCCGCCACGAGTACCGGCTCACCCCCAAGGGCATCGACCTCTGGCCCGTCATGCTCGCCCTCAAACAGTGGGGCGACACCCACACCGGCGACCCCGAGGGCCCCGCCCTGGACATCCGCCACACCGACTGTGGATCCCCCGTCCGGGTCGTCGTCCAGTGCGCCGGCGACGACGCCCAGGTCCTCACCGCCCGCGAGGTCACCGTCACCCCCGGACCCGCCGCCCGCCGCCTGCCCTGACCGCCCCACCCGTTCGGCCGCATCGCTGCGGGACCCGGCCCTCCGGCGGGTACCGGACCAGACATGCCCCCCACCCCCGGTACGCCGCGCGACCAGCCGCCGCACGAACACGCGCACCCGTTCCAGCGCTGGCACGCCCGCCTGCTCGCATCACCCGTGGGGCTCGCCTGGAACCGCGGCCGCGCCATGGAACTCATGCACCGCGCCATGGGGTTCGCCGCCCTCAGCCTCCTCACCCTCGTCCCCCTCCTCATCGTGGTGGCCGCCGCCGACCTCTCCCGGGGCCAGGGCTTCGCCCGCTGGCTCATCCAGGGCCTCGGCGTCACCGAGGTCTCCCAGGAAGAGGTCGAACTCCTCTTCGGTCAGCCCGGCCAGGCCCTCCAACGCACCACCGCCTTCGGTCTCGCCGCCCTCGCCGCCTTCGGCGTCACCTTCGGCTCCGCCGTCCAGACCGGCTACGAACGCGCCTGGGACCTGCCCACCGCCCGCTGGCACACCATGTGGCGCCACATCGTCTGGCTCGCCGTCCTCGTCGCCGCCCTCCTCCTCTTCGTCGCCTTCCCCGCCCCCGAACACGCCCCCGCCGTCGTCACCGTCCTCGTCGCCCTCGGCGACCTCGTCGGCACCTTCCTCTTCTTCTGGTGGTCCCAGCGCTTCCTCCTGTGCGGCCGCATCCGCTGGCGCGCCCTCCTGCCCGGCGCCGTCCTCACCGCCCTGGGCCTCCTCGGACTGCGGATCTTCTCCCAGCTCGTCTTCTCCCCGCTGATCGCCTCCAACGCCGTCACCTACGGTCAGTTCGGCACCGTCCTCGTCCTCCAGTCCTGGCTCGTCGGCGTCGGCTTCGTCGTCTACGGCAGCGCCCTCGCCGGCCGTCTCGTCCACGAGACCCGCCTCCGCCGCCGCCTCACCCGCGCCGACCGCCCCTGACCCGCCGCCGGCTCACTGGTCCCGCCCCCGCACCACCACGACCGACACCAGCACCGCCACCGCGGCCCACCCGCCGTAGACCAGCCACGCCCCGCCCGTCGTCCACGGGAACGGCCCCATCGCCCCCTCCGCGGCCAGCCTCCGCCACGCCCGCAGCGGCGTCGCGTGCCCCAGTACCGCCGTCAGCCGTCGCTCCTCGCTCAGCACCGACGGCAGCAGCAACAGCAGCACCACCGCACCGACCACCGCCGCCGCCCCACGCCGGAGCAGCGCCCCCAGCGCCATCCCCACCAGCGCGCACACCGGCGCCAGCAGCGCCGAGGCCACCACCAGCCGCACCGCCCCCGGATGGCTCAGCGACACCTCCGTGTCCCGCAGCGACAGGACCGCCTGCGACGCCCAGAACGAAGCTCCCGCGACCACCGCCCCGAACCCGGCCTGCACCCCGGCCAGCACCAGCGCCTTCGCCGATATCAGCGCCCCCCGAGCCGGCACCGCGGCGAAGGTCGTCCGCACCTGACCGCTGCCGTACTCGCCGACCACCGCCACGGCCCCCAGTGCCGCCGAACACAGCACCAGCACCATCGACGCGTTCCCCGTGAACGCGTCCCCCAGCGCCAGACCGTCCGCCACGAACGCCGCCCGCGCGGCCTCGTCGTAGGCGTTCCAGTACCGGTAGTGGTCCCAGGCCGTCCCGACGTTGAAGGCCATCACCGCCAGCGCGCCCAGCAGCAGCGACCAGCCGGTCGACCGCAGGGACCACAGCTTCAGCCACTCCGAAGCCACCAGATCGCGGAACCGGTCCCGCGGCTCCGCCGCGTGAACGACCAGCGTCGTCATCGCACACCCCCTGCCGTGTAGTCGGCGCTCTCCGCCGTCAGCTCCATGAACGCCTCCTCCAACGAGGCCCTACGGGTCGTCAGCTGGTCCAGGACCACCCGGTGCTCCACCGCCAGCTCGCCTATCCGCGCCGCGCTCAACCCCGTCACCGTCAGCCGGCCCTCCTCCGACACCACCTCCGCGCCCGCCGCCAGCAGCAGCGGCGTCAGCACGCCCGGCGCCCGCGTCCCCACCGTGACGCTCGGCCGTGCCCCGCGCGCCGCGAACTCCGCCAGACTCTCCTCGGCTATCAGCCGGCCCCGGCCGACCACCACCAGGTCATCGGCCGTGTGCTCCATCTCGCTCATCAGATGGCTGGAGACGAACACCGTCCGCCCCTCCCCGGCGAGCCGCCCGAACAGCCCCCGCACCCACCGCACCCCCTCCGGATCCAGCCCGTTGAGCGGCTCGTCGAACAGCAGCACCGGCGGATCGCCCAGCAACGCGCCCGCTATCCCCAGCCGCTGCCGCATCCCCAGCGAGAAACCGCCGATCCGCCGCCGCGCCGCGGCACCGAGACCGACCTCCTCCAGCACCTCGTCGACCCGCGCGAGCGGTATCCGATTGCTCCGCGCGAGCACCGCGAGGTGCGACCGCGCGGTCCGTCCGCCGTGCACGTCCGCGGCATCGAGGAGCGTGCCCACGTGCCGCAGTCCGCGAGGCCGGTCGGCGAACCGCCGGCCCCCGACCGTCACCGTCCCGGAGGTCGGCGCGTGCAGCCCGAGGATCATCCGCAGCGTCGTGCTCTTCCCCGCCCCGTTGGGCCCGAGGAACCCGGTGACCCGGCCCGGCCGCACGGTGAAGCTCAGCCCGTCGACCGCGGTGGTGGCGCCGTAGAGCTTCGTGAGTTCCCTGACTTCGATCATGTCCACCACGGTGCCGCCCCGGCCCGCCCCCGGACATCCGACCAGGACGGACAATCGGACGGCACGCTGGTCATCCCCGGTCGTACAACCTGGGGTTGATGACCCGACACCGCCCCGCGATCTACGATCACCGACATGTCAGCGACCTCGCGAGCGCCGTTCCGTCGACGGGTCACGCCCGGCCGGTGGGCGGCGATCGCCTGGCTCGCCGGACTCCTCTTCACCGTGCTCCTGCGCCTGCGTCTGCCCGGTCAGGAGGAGGCCGACGTCCTGCGGGGCGTCGTCTTCCTCCGCTGGGACGGGCTCACCATGCTCGCCCTCGCCACCGCCCTCGCCCTCCGGGGCAGCGCCCTCCTCGACCGCCGGCCCACCGTCGGCCTCGGCCACCTCCTCGCCGCCGCGGTGATCTGCTCCTTCCCGCTGGGCGTCACCGCCATACCGCTCGCCCAGTACCTCGCGGTCGACGTCGCCCTCTACACCATCGCCGCCCGCCGACCACCGAAGGAGTCCGACCGCGCCGCCTTCCTCGCGGTCGGCGTCGTCCTCGGCCACCTCGCCGTCCGGCTCCTGGCCGGCTGGACGGCCGGCACCACCACCGCGCTCGCCGTGCTCTCCACCGCCGGTGCCGTCTGGCTCCTCGGCCGGTCGGCGCGACAGAACCGTCTGCACGCCGAGGAGACCCGCGCCCGCGCCGCCGAGCAGGCCGTCATCGCCGAACGGCTGCGGATCGCCCGCGAGATGCACGACACCGTCGCCCACAGCATCGGCATCGTCGCCCTCCAGGCCGGTGCCGCCCGCCTCGTCATCGACAAGCGGCCGGAACTGGCCCGGGAAGCCCTCGGCGAGATCGAGACCGCCAGCCGCGAGACCCTCGCCGGCCTCCGCCGCATGCTCGGCGCCCTCCGCACCGCGGACGCCGCCGACACCGCCGATGCCCCCGACGCCGTCGCCCCCACCGCCGCCCCGCCGTCCGGCGCCCGCACCGAGCCCGCCCCGACCGGCCCGACCGCCCCGCCCGGGCTTGCCTCGCTCGACCGGCTCGCCGAGACGACCGGCGCCGCCGGCGTGCGCGTCACCGTCCGCCGCGTCGGCGCCCCCCGGCCCCTGCCGCCCGACATCGACCTCTCGGCCTTCCGCGTCCTCCAGGAGTCCGTCACCAACGTCGTGCGCCACTCCGGCGCGGACACCTGCACCATCACCGTCGACCACCGCGACCCCGACACCCTCGCCCTCACCGTCGAGGACCCCGGTCCCGCCCCGGGCCGCCGACCCGACCGGACCGGCGGAGGCGGCTCCGGCTACGGCCTCGTCGGCATGCGGGAGCGCGTCGGGCTGTTGCACGGCGAGTTCGCCGCCGGACCCCGCCCCGGCGGCGGCTTCCGCGTCACCGCCCACCTGCCCGTTCCACCAGGAGCCGCCCCCGCATGAGCGACACCACCGCCGCTGCCGCCACCACCCCGCCCCCGGTCCGGGTCGTCCTCGCCGACGACCAGCCGCTCGTCCGCACCGCCCTGCGCATGGTCATCGCGGAGACCGAGGACCTGCTCGTCGCCGGCGAGGCGTCCGACGGCGCCGAAGCCGTCCGCCTCGTCGAGGAGACGGCAGCCGACGTGGTCGTCATGGACCTGCGGATGCCCGGCACCGACGGCATCGAGGCCACCCGGCGGATCACCGCCGGTCCCACCGGCGCCCGCGTGGTCGTCCTCACCACCTTCGACGACGACGACCACGTCTACGGCGCCCTGCACGCCGGCGCCTCCGGCTTCCTCGTCAAGGACATGGCGATGGACGACATCCTGGCCGCCGTCCGGATCGTCGCCTCCGGCGACGCCCTGATCGCCCCCGCCGTCACCGGACGCCTCATCAAGGAGTTCACCCGCCGCCCCCGCGAGGGCCGGGACACCTCAGCGGCCGACCCGAGCCCCGCCGCGCTCCGGCTCGCCGAGCGCACCACCGAACGCGAACAGGAGGTCCTCACCCTCGTCGGCCGGGGCCTGTCCAACACGGAGATCGCCGACGAGCTCCACATCACCCTCGCCACCGTGAAGACCTACGTCACCCGGCTCCTCGCCAAACTCGACGCCCGCGACCGGGTCCAGCTCGTCATCCTCGCCTACGAGGCCGGACTCGTCTCCGCGGGCTGACGGACCGACGAGCTGACGGACCGACGAGCTGACGGACCGACGAGGTGACGGACTGCGGGCCTGCGACCGAGGGACCGACGGGCCGGAGGGCGGACCGTAACCCTTTCCCGTCCCAGTAGTTGACCAGGGCATGAAGAAGCGCAGCATGCTCGCCATCGCCTCCCTCGCCGCAGGCGTCGTCACCGCCCTCGTCACCCCGCCGCCGCAGGCCAGCGCCGCGGAGACCCCCCTGGGCCTCGGCGGGGCCACCGGACTGCTCCAGCAGGACGGCGCCGCCGAGGTCGTCCACGAGACCGTCACCACCGTGGAGGGGACCGTCGCCGACGGCTCCGCCCAGGGACTCCGCTGACCCCGGTCCCACCGCCTCCGGGTGCCCCCGCCCCCGCCCCGCGGGGGGCCCAGCGGGGGGGGAGAGCCCGAGCGAGGGGCCGCGGGGGCGCGCCCGGGGCCCCCGGGGGGCCCCGCGCGCGCGCGCCCCCCCCCCCCGCGCGGCCCCCCCGCCCCGGGCGGGGGCGCCCCCCCCGGCGTGTCATGACCCGCCGGGAGGCGGCCCGTGCGCGCGCCGTGCGCGGGTAATGACAGGATGGCCCCATGAGCAACAACGTTTTCTTCGACATCACCATCAACGACGAGCCGGCCGGCCGGATCGTCTTCCAGCTGTTCGACGACGTCGTCCCGAAGACGGCGCGCAACTTCCGCGAGCTCGCCACCGGCCAGAACGGCTTCGGCTACGAGGGCTCCTCGTTCCACCGTGTCATCCCCGCCTTCATGCTGCAGGGCGGCGACTTCACCGCCGGCAACGGCACCGGCGGCAAGAGCATCTACGGCGCGAAGTTCGAGGACGAGAACTTCGCCCTCAAGCACGACCGCCCGTTCCTGCTCTCGATGGCGAACGCGGGCGCGAACACCAACGGTTCGCAGTTCTTCATCACCACCATCGTCACCGACTGGCTGGACGGCAAGCACGTCGTCTTCGGCGAGGTCGTCGAGGGCCAGGACCTGGTCAAGAAGATCGAGGCCCTGGGCTCCCGCTCCGGCGCCACCAGCGCCAAGATCACGATCAGCAAGTCCGGCACCGTCTAGGACCGACCGGCCCCGGCCGGCACCCCACGGAACGGGGCGGGAGGAGCGGCGTCCACCGGACACCTCTCCACCGCCCCGGCCCGTCGGCGGCGGCGGCCTCAGCCGCCCTCTCCCTCGCCGTAACGGCGCTCGAACTTGGCGATCCGCCCCTCCGTGTCCACGGTCCGCGCCTTGCCCGTGTAGAACGGGTGGCTCTCCGACGAGATCTCGACGTCGATCACCGGATACGTCTCGCCGTCGTCCCACTCGATGGTCTGCTCGCTCGTCGCGGTCGACCGCGTCAGGAACGCGTACCCCGCCGAGCGGTCACGGAAGACCACGGGCCGGTAGTCGGGCTGCTTGTCCTGCTGCACGGGACCTCCTCGCCTCGGGCGGCCGCCGTACGGCCACCCCGTCCTGTCCGGCCCGAACGGCACGGACCCTCCCCAGCCTCGCCGGGACCGCCCGCGCCGACCAGCGCCGCTGACCCGACCGGGTGAGCGCCGGGACCCGCCCTACCCGCCCTGCCGCGACCACCGGGCCGCCAGCAGCAGGGCGATGTCGTCCGGCCGGTCCGACGCCCGCACCGCCTCGTGCATCAGCCGGTCCGCCGCCTCCGCCAGCGGCAGCGAACCCGTCGACGCCAGCGTCCGGCGCAGCCGCTCCACCCCGTCGTCGATGTCCGCTCCCGGCCGCTCCACCAGCCCGTCCGTGAACAGCGCGAGGACCGCGCCGTCCGCCAGCCGCAGCCGCGTCTCCGGATACGCGGCCCGCCCGTCCACGCCCAGCACCACCCCGCCCGCGATGTCCAGCAGCTCCGCCGTCCCGTCCGGCTGCCGCAGCAGCGGCTGCGGATGCCCGGCCCGCACCGCCCGCGCGTCCCCCGTCCGCGCGTCCAGGACCACGTAGCAGCAGCTCGCGAACTGGCCCGGGTCCAGGTCGATGAGCAGCCGGTTGGTGCCCCGCACCACGTCCTGCGGCGGCAGCCCGCTCAGCGCGAACGCCCGTACCGCGCTCCGCAGCTGGCCCATCGTCGCCGCCGCCGCGACCCCGTGTCCCTGCACGTCCCCGATGACCAGCGCCAGCTCGCCGCGGGCCGTCTCCACCACGTCGTACCAGTCGCCGCCCACGTCCATGCCCTGCGTCCCGGGCAGATAGCGGCCCACCGTCTCGACGCCCTCCCGCACCGGCAGCCGGTGCGGGAGCAGCGCGTCCTGGAGCCCGCGCGCGACGGCGGCCTCGGAGTCGTACCGCTGCGCCCGCTCCAGTGCCTGGGCGATCAGGCCGGCGAGCGCGGTGAGCACCGCCCGCTCCTCCGGGCCGAAGTCGCGCGGCCGGTCGAAGCCGAGGATGCACGAACCGACCGGCCGGCCCGAGGCGATCAGCGGCAGGAACGCCCGCGCGCCCGACTCCGCGTCCAGCGGCAGCTCCGGATAGGTCCGGTGCAGCATCTCCATCGACTCGAAGAACAGCGCCCGGCCGCCCGTCAGCGCGTCCACCCCCGGGACCCGGGCGTCCAGCGCCACCCCGTCGAACGGGTCCAGGAACCCCGGCGGGAACCCCGTCTCCCACGCCAGATACAGCCGCCGGTCGCTCAGCAGGTAGATCGCCAGCTGCCGCCCGCCGAAGGCCGGCAGCAGTTCCTCGGTGACCACCGCCGACACCTGCCGCGCGGTCACCGCCTCCGTCAGCGCGATCGCCAGCGCCACCGGGCGGTACAGCGACGCCGCCCGCGTGCCCTCGGTGCCGAGCCCGTCGCCGGCCCGCGGCGACGGCGCGGGCGCGGGCGCCGTGTCCCGCGCCGTGTCCGGGGCCGTGTCCCGCGCCGCGTCCGGCTCCGGGGCCTCCTCCGGGACCAGCACCATGGTCACGCCGTCCCGGCCCGGGTGGAGCGACACCGACAGCCACCTGCCCTCCTCGGGGCGGGCCAGGAAGCGCACCGGCTCCGTCGACAGCAGCGCGGCCCGCAGCTGCTCCTCGTGGAACGGGTGGGCGAACCAGGGCAGCGCCTCCCACAGCGGCCGTCCCGCGAGCGCCCCGCGCGGGCGCCCGAGCAGCCGCTCGGTGCGCTCGTTGACGTAGGTGACCCGGCCGAGCCGGTCGATGGCCAGGATGGCCCGCGGCA
This sequence comes from Streptomyces sp. NPDC058955, assembly GCF_042741435.1. Lineage (NCBI taxonomy): Bacteria > Bacillati > Actinomycetota > Actinomycetes > Kitasatosporales > Streptomycetaceae > Streptomyces > Streptomyces sp. NPDC058955. The sequence continues at coordinate 30,225 of NZ_JBHYKM010000098.1, forward strand.
GCCGGTCAGTGGCGTCCGAGCCGACCAGCCCGGTGCCCAGGTCGACCAGGGCGCCGGTCAGGTGCCCGTGCCCGTCCGCCCCGACGAACCGCGAGCGCGCCGACACCTCCAGCAGGTGCAGCCCGCCGTCCGGTCCCTTCAGCCGCAGCCGGCGCACCGAGCCGCTGCCGTCCGCGGCGCCCGTCCGGCGGGCCGCCGCCCACAGCGCGTAGCCGTCCTCCGGCTCCAGCCGGGAGGTCAGCGCCTCGATCGGCAGCGGGGAGGCGTCCGTCACGCCGAGGATCGCCCGGAGCCCGTCGTCCATGGTCACGGTCCCCGCCGCGAGGTCCCAGTCGAAGGAGCCGAACCGCACCGGCGGCACGGCGCCCGACGGCAGCTGGACGCAGATCGGGTCGCCCGGCCAGCGCACCGGCGTCCCGCCCGCCACGAGCTCCGCCAGGACCTCCCCGAGCCGCAGCCCCGCACGGGTCATCCGCTCCCGGTCCCGCGCGCCCACCGGCAGGCCGGGCGTCGGCGGCCGCAGCACCACCAGGACCCCGAACCGCTCCCGGCCGCCCACCACCGGGACGTACAGGGACGAGAAGGGGAAGGGCAGGCTCGCCACCAGCTGGGGGAACCGTCGCATCGACTCCTCGACGTCCGCCAGGTGCACCGGCTGCCCGGAGCGGTGCACCTCGGCGACCGGGAACGGGCGGTTGGTGTGCATCCGCGACCAGGGCCGGAACAGCTCGCCCGGCAGGCCCGCCAGCACCGAGAGCCGCAGCAGCCCCTCCGTACCGGACCGCAGGTAGACGCCGCCGGCGTAGCCGCCGACCGCCTCGACGGCGTCCGTCGCCGCCTCCGCCAGCGCCTGCGTCAGGGCCTGCGGGGGCGTGCCGGGGGGCGGATCGCGCGGGGTCACACAGCCAGCATGCGCCCGCCGTGAAACCCGCCGCATCCCGGCGTACGGCCTCCGGCGGGGCTCCCCGCGCGGGGAGCGGGCGCTCCCGCCGGGCGCGCGCACGTGCGCGTGCGGGCGTCGCCCCCTTGGCCCCGGGCCTGTTGACCCGGCGCGTCCGGACCGTCACACTCGGTCGTCGTGCGCCGCCGTCACCCGCGTGCGGAGGGCACCGTCAACCTCGTCACCACCTCGCGCGCAGGGGGCACCATGACCGGCCGGGTACTTCCGTACGACGTCCACGGCGACGGCCCGGGGAGGGCCCTCGTCCTCCACAACTGGTTCGGCGACCGCAGCAGCTTCGACCCGCTGCGCGCGCATCTCGACGCCTCGGCGGGCAGCTACGCCTTCCTCGACTGCCGCGGCTACGGCGAGGCCCGGGACGCCGCCGGGGACTTCACGATGGAGGAGGTCGCCGCGGACGCGCTGGCCGTCGCCGACGACCTCGGCTGGGACTCGTTCTCCGTCATCGGCCACTCGATGGGCGGCAAGGCCGCCCAGCTGATGCTCCTCGACGCGCCCGACCGGGTCCGCTCGATCGTCGGGATCTCGCCCGTCTCCGCCGCCGGCTTCCCCCTCGACGAGGAGAGCCGGCAGCTGTTCGCCGGGGCCGCCGACGACCCGGCCCTGCGCCGGGTGATCATCGACCACACCACCGGCGGCCGGTACGGCGGCCCGTGGCTGGACGCGGTCGTCGACCGTTCGGTGAGCCGGTCCTCCGTCGCCGCGTTCCGCGCCTACCTGGACTCCTGGGCCGGCGGCGACTTCCACGAGCGGGTCCGCGACAACCCGACGCCCGTGCTGCTCGTCGTCGGCGCGCACGACCCGGCGCTCGGCGCGGAGGCGATGGAGGCGACCTGGCTGCGCTGGTACCCCAACGCCCGCCTGGAGGTCCTGGCGGACGCCGGGCACTACCCGCCGGAGGAGACGCCCAAGGACCTGGCCCGGGCGATCGAGGCGTTCCTCGCCGCCTGACGTCCCGCCCCGGGGACCTTTCGCGGGGCCGCGCGGGACTTCCGGCCCGCGTGGCGCCCGGCCCGGCGGGCAGTCGACGGGTGTACTCGATCACGAGACCACCCGCGATCGGCGGAGCACCACCGGAAGGACGGAACAGCGATGGGGCGCAGCGAGGAACGGGCCACGACGGCGGGGAGCACGGCCGGCGGTGGGGGGGGCGGGCGGGGGGGGCGGGCGGGCGGGGGGAGTTCCGGGACTGGGTGCCGCGCGCGCCGCCGGCCCCCGCTCCGGGCGGTGGAGGCGGCGGCGCGGGAGGCGGGACAGCGGGGACTGCGGCTGGTCGTCGCGCACGCCTTCATCTGGCCGCTGTTCCGCGTCGACCTGGAGCCGTCCGTCTACGGCCCCACCGAGAGCGGGCTGCGGCGGCAGGCGCAGATCGTGCTGGACACGGCGGTGGCCCGGGCCCGGGCCACCGCCCCCGGCACGGGGGTGT
>NZ_JBHYKM010000099.1:0-19888 GCF_042741435.1 Streptomyces sp. NPDC058955
GCTCTCACACACTACGCCGTCCCCGCCCCACAGCAACACCCCCGCCGTCACGGCCAGCCGCCCCACGCGCAGGCGCCCCCGGCCCGGTACGGCCGGGGCCCTCTCGCGTACGGACGGGACGGCGCCTCAGGCGGTGAGGCGGTCCGACGACGGCCGGCTCCGGGCCGCCCGGGCGTGGCTCGCCGCCACCCCCACGGTCTCCCGCGACGGCTCCTCGGCGGCCGCCGGGGCCGGGAAGAGCCGCGGCCCGCCGGACGCCACCGGCAGCGAGGGCACCAGCCGGCGCCGGGCCCGCAGCCGCTCCCTGATCCGGTCGCGCCGGTCCAGGAGCCACGCCTCCACGACGGCGATGACCGGCTCGCACCAGGGCAGCGCCAGCAGGATCAGCAGGCCGGCGGCCCAGCCCAGCAGCACGTCGCTCAGCCAGTGCGTCCCGAGATAGACCGTCGTGAGGCCGACGCCGAGCGCGACCACGGCGGAGAGCGCCGACAGATAGCGCCGGGCCCGCGGGGTGGTGGCGAGATAGGCCAGGATGCCCCAGGTCACCACCGCGTTCGCGGTGTGACCGGAGGGGAATATGTCGCCGCCCGCGAACAGCTCGGCCGAGCCGATCTGTGTCGCGTAGTGGGGGCCGAGCCGGCCGAGTCCGAGCTTCACCGCGCCGACGGTGACGTTGAGGAGAAGCAGCGCCGCGCCGAGCGAGAGGAGCGGCCGCAGCGTGTGCTGGCGCCAGGAGCGCCAGCCCAGCCAGGCCGCCACCATCACCGCCGTCGGACCGCGCTGGCCGAGGACGACGTAGTAGTCCAGGAAGGCGTGCAGTTCCGGCCACTGCTGGTAGGGACGGAAGAGCATGATCTTCCAGTCGAGGGTCACCAGCCAGGTGGAGAGCAGCACCGCCACCACGACGATGAGATAGAACGCCGACGTCCCGCCGAAGAGGGCGAGACGCGTCCGGGTCATCCGCGGGACCTCTATCTTCGGCGGGACCGGCTCCCGGTCCAGCCGGGCAAAGATGTCGGTACGCACCCAATCGACGTTACAGGGGGTGAGCAGACGACCCGGTCGATCCGCTCCCTTCGTGATGACGATGTGATGTGGAGTAGGTCTCAGTGGACCGGCTATTCCGGACTCCCGTCGGAAAATCCGATGACCTTCAGCCCTATTGCCGCCGGTGCTGATTCCGGAAGCCTGTTTGTACGGCACGGAATTACTTCAAACACCCGTCCGTGCGGAATTCCATGCGACGCGCGGGCCGCGCCCTGTGGCGTACGCCACACCGGGAGCCTCGCCGGGGTGAGAGGTGCGCCACCCTCCCGGGGCCTGTCCTCGCGTACGCTGACGGCTCACTCGCCCCTCATCGCCGCGCCGCCGCACGCACATCAGCCCTGGTCGGCGGCGCCTTGCCGAGCGCGAGAGCGTCACTTGGAGGTACGTACATGTCGCGGACGATCACGGCCCGAACGGGACGGCGTGCCGCCGGCGGCGACGCGAACCGCTGGGCCGTCCTCGTCGTCCTCTGCGTCAGCCTGCTCCTGGTCGCCCTCGACGCGACCATCCTCCACGTCGCCGTCCCCTCGCTGACCGAGAACCTGCGCCCCGGCTCCACCGAACTGCTCTGGATCGTCGACGCCTACCCGCTGGTCTGCGCCTCGCTGCTGATCCTCTTCGGCACCCTCGGCGACCGGATCGGCCGGCGGCGGGTCCTCCTCCTCGGCTACGGACTCTTCGGCGTCGCCTCGGCAGTCGCCGCCCTCGCCACCGAGCCCTGGGTCCTCATCGCGGCCCGCGCCCTGCTCGGCGTCGGCGGCGCCATGATCATGCCGGCGACCCTCTCCATCATCCGGACGGTCTTCCCCGACCGGCGCGAGCGCGCCACCGCCATCGGCATCTGGACGGCGGTCGCCGCGATCGGCGCCGCCGCCGGACCGGTGCTCGGCGGCTTCCTCGTCGAGCACTACTGGTGGGGCTCCGTCTTCCTCATCAACATCCCGCTGATGGCGCTCATCCTGCCGCTCGCCCGCCGGCTCCTGCCCGAGTCCCGCGGGAGCGCCGAAGGGCCCTGGGACGTCCTCGGCGCGCTGATGGCCGCGGCCGGCGTCCTCGGCTGCGTCCTCGGCGTGAAGCGGGCCGGCGCCGGGGAGCCGCTGCTCTCCCCGCTCACCGCCGGACCCCTGCTCGCCGGGACGCTGCTCCTCGTCCTCTTCGTCCGGCGCCAGCGGCGCAGGCCGCACCCGCTGATCGACATGCGGCTCTTCTCCCGGCCCGCCTTCACCACCTCCGTCGGCTGCATCGTCCTCGCCATGCTGGCCCTCGTCGGCCTGGAGCTCATCGCCGTCCAGTACCTCCAGCTGGTCCTCGGACTCAGCCCCCTGGAGACCGGGCTGCGGCTCCTCCCGCTCACCTTCGCCGCCATGGCGGCCGGGGCCACCGGCTCGTACACCCTGCGCCGGATCGGACCCCGGCGGATGGTCGGCTGGGGCTTCGTGCTCACCGCCGCCGCCGTGCTGCTGCTCACGCTCATGGGCCAGCACGACCGCCCGCTGCTGCTCACCGCCGGCTTCGTCCTGCTCGGCTTCGGCCTGCAGACCACCCTCTTCTCGGCGTACGAGTCGATGCTCAGCGAGGCGCCGCCGCGCAGCGCGGGCGGCGCCGCGGCGATCGGCGAGACCTCGTACCAGCTCGGCGCGGGCATGGGCATCGCGCTGCTCGGCAGCGTCATGAACGCGGCGTACGCCCCCGGCCTCACCGGTGTCCCCGGGGTGCCGGCGGAGGCGAGCGACGCCGCGGCGAACTCGCTCGGCGAGGCGTACCAGGTCGCCGACCGGCTCGGCGGCGCGGCCGGCGCCGCCCTGCACACCGCCGCGCGCCACGCCTTCGTCGACGGACTGCACCTCACCCTCTTCGTGAGCGCGGGCCTGCTCCTCGCCGGCGCCGTGATGGCCGTCCGGCTGCCCCGGGTGATGGAGTGCCCGGTGGACGTCGAGGCGGCGGTGGAGGAGGCGGCGGCGGAGGCGGCCGCGGAGGCCCAGGCGGCCGAGGCCGCGAGGGCCGCGGGCGGGCCGGCGAAGGAGCCGGTCGCCCCGGCGGCGGGGGAGCGGGACGGGTGCGCCGGGCCGACCATGGTGCCCGGCCAGCCGGTGGCCTCCCCGGGCGACGCGGGCACGGCGGCCGCGCCCCGGCCGCTGCCGGGCTCCGGTCCCGCGGGGACGATGAGCGGTGCGGCCGGCCGGGTCCGCTAGACGCGGCCGGCCCGGACCCGCGGGGCGGGTCCGGGCCGGGGTGGCGTCGGTCGGGATCGCGGGGCGATCCGGGGGCGGCGCGGTGCGGCGCCGGGTGGTCCGGGCATCAGCTCTGGTTGAAGAAACCGTCCTGCTGACGGCGGCCGGACTCGCCGCTGACGATCTCCGTGTCGGCGGGGGTGAGCAGGAAGACCCGGGTCGCGACGCGCTCGATCGAGCCGCGCAGGCCGAAGGCGAGGCCGGCGGCGAAGTCGACGACCCGCTTGGCGTCGTTCGGCTCCATGGCGGTCAGGTTCACGATCACCGGAACGCCGTCCCGGAAGAGCTCGCCGATGGCCCGGGCGTCCCGGAAGCTGTCGGGCGAGACGGTGGCGATCCGGCGGCCCCGGTCCTCGGCGGTGTCCGAGGCGACCCGGACCCGGGGGTCCGTCACCCAGGCGTCGCCGCTCTCGGCACCGTCGGCGTACTCGTCGTCGTAGTAACGCTCGTCGTTGTCCTCGACGAGTCCCAGCCAGGCGCTCGCCTTGCGCACCGATCCCATGGACGCCTCCTTTCACGCGGTCACTGCGGTCACTTGTGGTTCCGCAATCCCTATCGTCGTCCATGATGCGGATCGCGCGCCAAGTGGATAGGCGCCGCGCAGGGGATTCGTGACGGTACTGGTGCAGAACGTGAGGCCCGTTTTCTGGCGATTCGTCAGGAAACTTGGGGTATGCGGGGCCTGACGGAGGGCCATGCTGCTGAAAATATGAAAGTCGGTCCAGAAGGGTGACGTCGGGCGCGTACGGGTGAACGCCGCCCCTCGCTACGATGCCGCGAGGCCGTCCGGCGGTTCCCCGGGCACACCCCGGAGGGTGCCGTGCGGCCCGTCGCGCGCTCCGCGCCCGGCACGCTCTCGCACCGCACCACGGGGGATGGAATTGTTCGGAATCGTCAGGCCCTGCACGCACCGGCTCACGGACCACCTGAAGACCCAGTGGATGGCCCACCTCTGCGGGCTGTGTCTGGCCCTCCGCGCCGACCACGGCCAGTTCGCCCGGGTCGTCACCAACTACGACGGGCTCATCGTCTCGGTCCTGACGGAGGCTCAGACCGGCGTCACCGACGCCGGCCGGCGCACCGCGGGCCCCTGTCCGCTGCGCGCGATGCGCACCGCGCCCGTCGCCCGCGGCGAGGGCGCCCGGCTCGCCGCCGCCGTCTCGCTCGTCCTCGCCTCGGCCAAGGTCCGCGACCATGTCGCCGACCGGGACGGCCTGCTGGCCCGCCGGCCGGTCGCCGCCGCGGCCCGCCGGGTCGCCCGCTCCTGGGACAAGGCCGGTGCCCGCGCGGGCCACGCGGTCGGCTTCGACACCGCCGTCCTCGTCGACGCGGTGGACCGGCAGACCGGCATCGAGTCCCTCGCCGGCCCCGGCACCCCGCTCCTCGTCGTCACCGAACCCACCGAGACCGCCACCGCCGCCGCCTTCGCGCACACCGCGCTGCTCGCCGGCCGGCCCGGGAACGCCGAACCGCTCGCCGAGGCGGGCCGGCTCTTCGGCCGCCTCGCCCACCTCCTCGACGCCGTCGAGGACCAGGCCGCCGACGCCGAGGTCGGCGCCTGGAACCCGCTCACCGCCACCGGCACCTCCCGCGAGGAGGCCCGCCGGCTCGCCGACGACGCCCTGCACGGCATCCGGCTGGCGCTGCGCGACGCCGAGTTCACCGACCACAAGCTCGTCCACCAGCTCCTCGCGCACGAACTGCGGGTCTCGGTCGACCGCGCCTTCGGCACCACGACCTGCTCCCACGTCGGCGGCGCCCCCACGCACGGCCACGGCCCGGTGCCCGGCAACCCCTACGCGCCGAACGGCCCCGGACCCGCCGGCCCTTACGGCCCCGGCCCCGGCAACCCGTACGCCCCCGGCCCCGGCGGCCCCGCCGGACCGGGCGGGCCCTGGAACCCCGGCCCGGGCGGCGGCGGGGGCGGCGGCGGCTTCCCGCCCGGCCCGCCGCACCGCAACCGGCGCGGCCTGATCGCCGGGTGCGCGGTCTGGGCCGGCCTCGCCTGTACCTGCCAGATGTGCTGCGGCAGCTACGAGGACCCGTGGAGCCGGGAGCGCAAGGACGGCCTGTGCCAGCAGTGCGACTGCGGAAGCTGCTGCGACGGCTGCGAGTGCTGCTCCAACTGCTGCGGCGAGGACGGCTGCGGCTGCTGCGACGGCTGCGGCTGCGACTGCAGCTGCTGACGGACCGTCGCGCGGGTCACCTCGCCGGGGCGGGCAGCTCCGGCGGGGAGATCCGGGACTCGGCGATGCCCGAGCCGGTCACCCCCCACTTCCGCAGGATGCGGTCGTAGGTGCCGTCCGCCTTCAGCCCGTTCACCGCGGCCCGGAAGGCGGGCGCCAGCGCGGACCCCTTCTTGAACGCGAAGCCGACGTCGAGGCGCCGGTACTCGTTGAGGAAGCGGGTGCCGGGCTGCCGGCCCACCGCGTACCGGATGCCGTTGATGGTGCTCATCACCACGTCGCTGCGGCCCTGCCGGAGCGCCAGCCAGGGCGCCCCGCTCTCGTTGAAGACGTTCACCTCGTACGGCTCCTTGCCCGCCGCCGCGCAGCGCCCCCGGTTCTTCTCCAGGGTCTGCTCGAAGGTGGTGCCGGCGCCCGTCGCCACCTTCAGCCCGCACAGCTGCGTCAGATCGGTGACCGCCTTCAGCGGACTGTCCGCGCGGACCGCGAAGCCCTGCCCGTCGTTGATGTAGGTCACGAAGTCGATCGTCTTCCGGCGCTCCTCGGTGACCCCGAAGTTGCCCGTGCCGACGTCGTACTTGCCGCTGCCCAGCGCCGGCAGGATCACCTCGAACCCGGCCGCCTCACGCTTCAGTTCGAGACCGAGCGCCCGCGCGACGGCGGCCGCGAAGTCGGCGTCCAGGCCCACCACGGTCTTCCCGTCGGGGAGGTACGCCGAGCTGGGCGGGGTGCCGACCGAGGCGGCGAGCGTCAGCGTGCCCCGCTCGCGCACCTCCGCGGGCAGCAGCCGCGCCGCCGCCTCGTTCCGGCCGACCGCTGCCACCACGTCCTGCGTGGGCAGCGCGTCCCGCGCCGCGCCGGCCGGGTCGGTCGCCGCGGGATCGCCGCCGGAGCAGGCGGTGAGCGCCAGCGCCGTGGCGACGGTCAGGACGAGGGCGGCGGTGCTCGTACGCCTGCGGGGACTGCTCATGAGTGCTCCAGGTGTTTCTCGAACGGCAGCGGACCGATCGACTCGGGATCGGCGGTGACGTCGAAGAGCGGGCGGTAACCGGTCGCCAGATAGAGGCCCCTGGCCTCCGGCTGGCGCGGACCGGTGGTGAGGTACACGCGGGTGTAGCCGCGGGCGGCGGCGTCGGCCTCCAGCGCGGCGAGCACCCGGCGGGCCAGACCGCGCCGGCGGTGCGCCGAGTGGGTCCAGATCCGCTTCAGCTCGGCGGTGCCGGGGTCGTAGCGGCGGTACGCGCCGCCGGCGACGGCCGACTCCCCGTCGAGGAGCAGCAGGAACGTGCCGTGCGGCGGGGCGAACTCCCCGGCCGGGAAACGGGTCAGGTCGGAGGAGTCGCCGTAGCGGGTCAGGTACTCGTGCGCCAGCTCGTCGAGGAGCGGGCGCGCCAGCGGATCGTCGGGCGTCGTCGCGCGCAGCGAGAGCGCGGACACCCGACCGGGCGGGAAGGACATGCGTCGGCCTCGGGCGGGACGGGGGAACGGGGAAGGGCGAGGGGAGGGGTGCGTGAAGGCGCGGGGGACGGCGTCAGCGGGGACACCGGAGGACAGGTACGACGACCTGGGAAAACGCAGCGGGACGGCTCAACAGGAAGAGGACCACACACGACCGAGGTCGATGTGGGAGCGCGTGACGAGCTGCTGCGGATGCATGGCCTCAGTGGAACAGGCATCCGTTCCCCAGTCAACCGGTAGGAGACGTACGCCTCACCCAACCGACCGCATCGCGGACGGACTTGACAGCCGCGCGCCATCGCCCCGTAGCCTCACAGGGCGGACACCGGGCTGAGGGGCCCGGCCCGCGCTCCGCATCGCCGTGCGTGTGAAGGCGCACTCCCGTCCGACCCGCCGCCTCTGGCAGTCACGGAGCCTTCGCATGTCTTCCGTACCCCTCGACACCCTCGCCGCCCCCGGCCCGAAACCGGCCGCCGCCCCGGCGAAGACCGATCCGGCCGCCCCGGTCGTCGTCCCCGCCCGCAGGACCGGCCAGTGGACCGCCGCCGGCGTCGTCCTCGTCCTGCTCGGCCTCGGCCTCGTCTCGGTCGTCCGCAACGACGCCTTCCAGTGGGACGTCGTCGCCCGCTACTTCACCTCGGCGTCCGTGCTGCGCGGGCTCGGCCTCACCCTGTGGCTGACCGCCGCCGTCATGGTCCTCGGCTTCGCCCTCGGCACCCTGCTCGCCGCCCTGCGGCTCTCCGCCAACCCGGTGCTGCGCGCGGTCTCCTGGGGGTACGTGTGGTTCTTCCGCTCCACGCCGATCCTGGTCCAGCTGCTCTTCTGGTTCAACATCGGGATGCTCTACCCGAAGATCCTCGGCGTCTCCACCGTCGACCTCCTCGGCCCGGTCGCCGTCGCCGTCCTCGGCCTCACCCTCCACGAGGCCGCCTACGCCGCCGAAGTGGTGCGCGGCGGCGTCCTCTCCGTCGACCGCGGCCAGATCGAGGCCGCCCAGGCGCTCGGCCTCGGCCGCCGCCGGCGCTTCACCCGGATCGTGCTCCCGCAGGCCATGCGCGCCATCGTCCCGCCCGCCGGGAACATGCTCATCGGCACCCTCAAGGGCACCTCGATCGTCTCCGTCATCGCCGTGCAGGACCTGCTCTACTCCACCCAGCTCGTCTACCACCGCACCTACGAGGTCATCCCGCTCCTCCTGGTCGCCACCCTCTGGTACGTCGCCGTCACCTCCGTCCTCGGCATCGGCCAGCACTACGTGGAGAAGCGGTACGCGCGCGGCACCGGGGCCGGCCGATGACGGCGGCCTCGCTGGTGATCGTCGGCGCCGGACCGCGCGGCACCGGCTTCCTGGAACGGCTCGCCGCCGCCCTGCCCGAGCTGTACGGCGACCGGCCGCTCGACCTCCACCTGGTCGACCCGTACCCGCCCGGCCCCGGCCGGATCTGGCGCACCGCCCAGTCCCCGCTGCTCTGGATGAACTCGATGGCCGAGGACGTCACCGTCTTCACCGACGACACCGTCCGCCTCGAAGGGCCGGTCCGCCCCGGGCCCACGCTCGCCGAATGGGCCGGCACGGACGGCCGCCGCTTCACCCCCCGCCCCGAGCAGGGCGCCTATCTGCGCTGGGCGTACGAGCGGGCCAGGGACACGCTGCCCGCCACCGTCACCCTCCACGAGCACCGCACCACCGCCCTGCGGGTGGACGGCCCCCGCGAGGGCCGGCAGCGGGTGTGGCTCGCCGACCGCGCCGCCCCGCTCCCCGCCGACCTCGTCGTCCTCACCCTCGGCCACCTCGACGCCGAACCCGACGCCGAACAGCGGGAACTGGCCGGCTTCGCCGCCCGCCACGGCCTCGTCCACGTGCCGCCCGGCCACACCGCCGACCTCGACCTGTCCGCCCTCCCGGCCGGCGAACCCGTCCTCGTCCGGGGCTTCGGCCTCGCCTTCGTCGACCTGATGGTGCTCCTCACCGAGGGCCGCGGCGGCCGCTACGAGGGGACCGAGGACGCGCCCGTCTACGTGCCCTCCGGACAGGAACCGGTGCTGTACGTCGGCTCCCGCCGGGGCGTCCCGTACCACTCCAAGCTCGGCTACGCCCTCGACGGCGAACGGCCCCCGCTGCCCCGCTTCTTCGGCCCCGACCGGGTCGACGCCCTGCTCGGCCGGGACGGGCCGCTCGACTTCCGGCGCGACGTGTGGCCGCACGTCTCCCACGAGCTCGGCTGGGCCCACTACCACCGCCTCTTCACCGCCCACCCCGAACGCACCACCGGCGACTGGGCCGGCTTCGCCGCCGCCTGGGCCGCCGCCGCGCCGGGCGGCCCCGGCCCCGACGGCCTCGACGGACTGGTCGCCGCCGCCGTCCCCGACCCGGCCGACCGCTTCGACCCCGAGGCCCTCGACCACCCCCTCGACGGCCTCCGGGTCCCCGACGCCGACGCCCTCCAGGACGCCCTGCGCGGCTACGTCGCCGCCGACCTGCGGCGCCGCCACGACCCCGCCCACAGCCCCGACGCCGCCGTCTTCGCCGCCACCCTCTCCGTCTACGGCCAGCTCGTCCGGCTCGGCGACCGGATCGACACCGACGGCTGGTGGCACGGCTTCTTCAGCTACCTCGCCTCCGGCCCGCCCGGCCCCCGGCTGCGCCGGCTGCTCGCCCTCTCCGAAGCCGGCACCGTCCGCTTCCTCGGCCCCCGCCTCACCGTCGAGGCCGACGAACGGCACGGCGTCTTCCGGGCCTCCTCGCCCGCCGTGCCCGGCGCGGTCACCGAGGCCCGCGCCCTCGTCGAGGCCCGGCTGCCCGCCCCCACCGTCACCGGCACCGCCAGCCCGCTGCTGCGCGGCCTGTACGAGGACGGCGCCCGCGCCACCCCCGGCGGGCTGCTCGCCGTCGACCCCGCCGACGGGCGGATCACCCAGCGGGACGGCCGCCCGCACCCGCGCCGGATCGCCCTCGGCCCGCACACCACCGCCCGCGCCGGCGGCGGCTTCACCCGGCCCAGGACCGGCGGGCTCGCCTTCGCGCAGAACGACGCCGCCGCCCGCGCCGCGCTCGCCTTCCTGCGGGACGCCGGCCGGCCGCCCGCCCGGGCCCGCGCGCTCGTCCCCGTACTCACCCCCCAGCGAACCGAGGACCACCATGACCCTGACCAGTGACCCACCCGTCGAGAAGGCCGCACCCCACCCGCCCGGCGACGACGGCACCGCGCTGACCGTGGTCCCCGTCCGCCGCCCCTGGCGCTGGGTGGCCGTCGCCGCCACCGCCGTCGTGCTCGTCCAGTTCGGCCACGGCCTCGTCACCAACCCCGGCTGGGAATGGGACGTCTTCGCCCGGTACTTCGCCACCGACGCGATCCTCCGGGCCGTCTGGGTCACCCTCCAGCTGACCCTCTACGGCACCGTGCTCGGCTTCGCCCTCGGCGTCGTCCTCGCCTTCATGCGCCTCTCGGACAGCCCCTTCCTGCGGGCCGTCTCCTTCGGCTACGTCTGGGCCTTCCGCTCCATCCCGCTCATCGTGCAGCTCCTCTTCTGGTTCAACCTCGCCTACCTGTACGAGGAGCTGAGCATCGGCATCCCCTTCGGGCCCGGCTTCTACTCCTTCGACACCGTGGGCCTGGTCGGCGCCATGAGCGCGGCCGTCCTCGGCCTCGCCCTCCACCAGGCCGCCTACGCCGCCGAGATCGTCCGCGGCGGGGTCCTCGCCGTCGACGCCGGACAGCTGGAGGCCGCCGCCTCCCTCGGCATCCCCCGGCTGCGCCGGCTGCGCCGGATCGTGCTGCCGCAGGCCATGCGGTCCATCCTGCCCAACGCCGCCAACGAGATCGTCTCGCTCTTCAAGGGCACCTCGATCGTCTCCGTCATGGCCATCGGCGAGCTCTTCTACCAGGTCCAGGTCGTCTACGGCCGCACCGGCCGGGTGGTGCCCCTGCTGATGGTCGCCACCGTCTGGTACGTGCTGCTCACCACGGCGCTCTCCGTCGTCCAGCACTACGTCGAACGCCACTACGCCAAGGGGAGCACCCGATGAGCACCCGCACCGCCCCGCCCGCCGCCACCACCGCCCCCAAGGTCGAACTCCGCGGCGTCCGCAAGAGCTTCGGCGCCACCGAGGTGCTGCGCGGCGTCGACCTCGACGTCGCCCACGGCGAGGTCACCGTCGTCCTCGGCCCGTCCGGCTCGGGCAAGTCCACGCTGCTGCGCACCATCAACCACCTGGAGAAGGTCGACGGCGGCTCGGTCAGCGTCGACGGCGCCCTGGTCGGCTACCGCCGCTCCGGGAACAAGCTGTACGAACTGCGCGAGCGGGAGATCCTGCGGCAGCGCACCGCCATCGGCTTCGTCTTCCAGAACTTCCACCTCTTCCCGCACCTCACCGTCCTGGAGAACATCACCGAGGCGCCCGTCTCCGCCCTGGGCCGCCCCCGCCGGGCCGCCGAGGAGGCGGCCCGGAAGCTGCTCGCCCGGGTCGGGCTCGCCGACAAGGCGGAGGCGTACCCCCGGCAGCTCTCCGGCGGACAGCAGCAGCGGGTCGCCATCGCCCGCGCGCTCGCCCTCGAACCGGGCCTGCTCCTCTTCGACGAGCCGACCTCGGCGCTCGACCCCGAGCTGGTCGGCGAGGTCCTCGACGTCATCCGGGACCTCGCCGCCGCCGGCACCACCATGATCGTCGTCACCCACGAGATCGGCTTCGCCCGCGAGGTCGCCGACACCGTCGTCTTCATGGACGAGGGCCGGATCGTCGAGCGGGGCACCCCCGCCGAGGTCCTCGACAACCCCGCGCACGAGCGCACCCGCGCCTTCCTCTCCAAGGTCCTGTGACCACCCCCCTTCCAGAAGACAGGAGTTCCGCCATGCGTACCCGTCGTACCCTCCTCGCCGCCGTCGCGCTCACCGCCCTCGGGGCCCTCACCGCCTGCGGCACCGGCGACCCCGCCACCGAGATCAAGCCGGAGGGCAAGCAGGGCCCGGGCGTGAACCTCGGCCCGGACCAGAAGCGGATCCGCACCGACAAGGCGGACGCCGTCGCCGCCAAGCTGCCCGAGGCCGTCCGGAAGAGAGGCACCCTCGTCATCGGGGTCAGCACCGGCGGGCAGCCGCCGCTGAACTTCTACGCCACCGACGACAGGACCCTCATCGGCGTCGAGACCGACCTCGCCACCCTGGTCGCCGACACCCTCGGGCTGAAGCCCGACTTCCAGGCGGTCTCCTGGGAGAACCTCTTCGTCGGCCTCGACAGCGGCAAGTTCGACGCCGTCTTCTCCAACGTCACGGTGACCGAGGAGCGCAAGGACAAGTACGACTTCGCCACCTACCGCCTCGACGACCTCGCCTTCGAGGCGAAGAAGGGCTCCGGCTGGACCGTGAAGGGCCCGGCGGACGTGGCGGGGAAGAAGGTCGCGGTCAGCTCCGGCACCAACCAGGAGAAGATCCTCGTCGACTGGTCGGAGGAGAACGAGAAGGCCGGCCGGGCGGGCGTCGACATCGTCTACTTCCAGAACCCCACCGACTACTACCTCGCCCTCCAGTCCGGCCGCATCGACGGCTACCTGGGCCCCAACCCGTCCGTCGCCCACCACGTGGCCACCGCCGGACAGACCGAGGTGGCCGGGAAGTTCTCCGGGGCGGGCGCCGGGCTCCAGGGCAAGATCGCCGCCACCACGAAGAAGGGCAGCGGCCTCGTCGAGGCGTACGCCGCCGCGCTCGACCACGTCATCGCGAACGGCAGCTACGCGAAGGTCCTGGAGCGCTGGGGCCTGTCCTCCGAGGCTGTGGCGAAGTCCGAGATCAACCCGCCGGGCCTGCCCCGGACCGCGAACTGACCCCTGTCGCACCACCCACCACCGCATCGAGGACCCCGTATGACCGGAGTACGACCGCTCCACCTGGCCGCCGAGATCGCCCCCGGGCCCGCCGCCGGGGGGTCGCGGACCGTCGCCGACACCGTGGCGCTCGCCCGCCTCGCCGAGGACGCCGGGCTCGACTTCCTCACCCACGACGACTCCTTCGACCGGCCCGGGCTCGACGCGCTCGCCGTGCTCGCCCGGATCGCGCCCGAGACCCGCTCCGTCGGCCTGGTGCCGACCGTCACCACCACCCACACCGAGCCCTTCCACGTGCAGGCCGCGGTCGCCACCCTCGACTGGGTGAGCCGCGGCCGGGCCGGCTGGCGGATCGCCGTCTCGCCCGGCGCGGCCGAGGCCCGGCTCTTCGGCCGCCGCCCGGCCCCGCCCACCGCCGCGCTCTGGCAGGAGGCGAGCGAGACCGCCGAGGTGTCCCGGCTGCTGTGGGACAGCTGGGAGGACGACGCCGAGATACGGGACGTGGCCACCGGCCGCTTCGTCGACCGCCGCAAGCTGCACCACGTCGGCTTCGAGGGCGCCACCTTCTCCGTCAAGGGCCCCTCGATCGTGCCCCGGCCGCCGCAGGGCAACCCGGTCGTCGTGGTCGACGCCACCCGCCCGGCCGCCCGGGAGACCGCCGCCCGCCACGCCGACGTGGCGCTGATCCGGGCCTCCTCGCCGGAGGAGGCGGCCGCGCTCCGCGCCGAACTGCACCGGTCCGCCCGGGCGCACGGCCGCGACCCGGGGCTGCTGCGGGTGCTGCTGACCCTCACCGCCGACCTCGACACCCATCCGGGCGGGCCCGCCGCGCTGGCCGGTCTGGTCGCCGACTGGCACGGCGGCGGCGCCGTCGACGGCCTCCACTTCGTCCCGGCCGTCCCCGGGCGCGACCTGCCCCGGTTCGCCGCGGAGACGGCCGGCGCCCTGCGGGACCGGGGCCTGTTCCGCACCGCCCACGAGGGCACCACCCTCCGCGACCACCTCGGGCTGCCGCGGCCCGTCAGCCAGTACGCACCGAAGGGAGCCGACGCGTGACCGAGTCCCGGCCGGCCAGGAAGCAGATCCACCTCGCCGCGCACTTCCCCGGCGTCAACTCCACCACCGTGTGGTCCGATCCGCGCTCCGGCTCGCAGATCGACTTCTCCTCCTTCGAGCACCTGGCGCGGACCGCCGAGCGCGGGCTCTTCGACTTCTTCTTCCTCGCCGAGGGGCTGCGGCTGCGGGAGTACGGCGGCCGCATCCACGACCTCGACGTGGTCGGCCGCCCCGAGTCGATCACCGTCCTGAACGCGCTCGCCGCCGTCACCGACCGGCTCGGCCTCGCCGCCACGGTCAGCGCCACCTTCAACGAGCCCTACGAGCTGGCCCGTCGGCTCGCCTCCCTCGACCACCTCAGCGGCGGCCGGGCCGCCTGGAACGTGGTCACCTCCTCGGACGCCTTCACCGGCGAGAACTTCCGGCGCGGCGGCTTCCTGGACCGGGCCGACCGGTACACCCGGGCCGCCGAGTTCGTCGCCACCGCGCGCGAGCTGTGGGACTCCTGGCCCGAGGGCGGCGAGCGGCGCCGCTTCGCGCACGACGGCCCGCACTTCCGGATCGAGGGCGAGGTCACGGTGGAGCGGCCCCCGCAGGGGCATCCGGTCGTCATCCAGGCCGGGGACTCCGACGAGGGGCGGGAGTTCGCCGCCTCCGCCGCCGACGTGATCTTCTCCCGGCACTCCACTCCGGAGGCCGGGCGGGCCTTCCACGCCGACGTCAAGCGGCGGCTCGCCCGGTACGGGCGGCGGCCCGAGGACCTGAAGATCATGCCGGGCGTCACCTACGTCCTCGGGGACACCGAGGCCGAGGCCAGGGAGAAGGCCGCGCTGATCAGCCGGCAGCAGATCTCCCCGCAGAACGCCCTGCTCGCCGCGGAGCAGGTCTGGGGCCGGGACCTGTCCGGCTACGACCCGGACGGGCCGCTCCCGGACGTCGACCCGGACCCGGAGTCGACGCTGGTCCAGGGCCGGGTGCGGATCGCCGACCCGCTCGCGGTGGCGGCCCGCTGGCGGGCGCTGTCCGAGGCCAAGGGGCTGTCGATCCGGGAGACGGTCATCGAGGTCACGGGCCGGCACTCCTTCGTCGGCACCCCGGCGTCGGTCGCCGCCGCCCTGGAGGAGCACGTGACGACGGACGCCGCCGACGGCTTCATCCTGGTCCCGCACCTCACCCCGGGCGGCCTGGACGACTTCGTCGACCAAGTGGTGCCGCTGCTCCAGGAGCGCGGGGTCTTCCGTACGGAGTACACGGGCACGACGCTCCGGTCGCACCTCGGGCTTCCGGCCCCGGTGTGGAAGGGTGGAACACCATGAGCGACACCACGAGCAGCACCGAGACCACCGACGCCGCCGGGGACTGGCGGCACTGGCACGAGCAGCGCGAGGCGGCGGTGGCCTCCTCGTACGGCCCGCTCTCCCTCACCGGCACCCACTGGCTCGCGGACTTCCCCGACGGCCGGCTGCCGGACGTGCCGGGGGAGTGGCGGGAGGACGGCGACGCGGTGGTCCTGACGGCGGTGGCCGAGGACGGGCTCACCGTCGACGGCAAGCCCTTCGCGGGCACCGTCCGGCTCGGCGCCGACCACGCGCCGATCCACGAGTCCCGGGTCGAGGCGGCGGGCCGCCGGATCATGGTGCTGCACCGCGAAGGACTGTGGGCGGTACGGGACTTCGACCCCGGCTCGGCGGCCCGGCGGGCCTTCCGGGGCATCGAGGCGACGCCGTACGACCCGCGCTGGGTGGTGCCGGGGGTCTACCGGCCGTACGAGGAGGCGCGCAGCGTCCGGGTGCGCAACGCGGACGGCAAGGAGCGCGGGCTCGGGCTCTCCGGCGAGCTGGTCTTCGAGCTGGACGGGCGGGTGCACGCGCTCCAGGTGGCGGTGGAGGACGACGGCACGCTGTGGGCGGTCTTCGCGGACGCCACCAGCGGCCGGTCCACCTTCCGCTTCCGCTTCCTGCGTCCGGCGGCGCCGGCGGAGGACGGTTCGGTGACGGTGGATCTCAACCGGGCGCTGCTGCCGCCGTGCGCCTTCGTGGACCACTTCATCTGCCCGTTCCCGCCGCCCGGGAACACGCTGGACATCGCGGTGGAGGCGGGGGAGCGGCGGGTGCTGACCGCCTGACCTTCTGCCTTCCGGAATCCGGACGACGGGTGCCCCGGACCGGTGCGGCCGGGGCACCGGTGCGTGCGGCGGTCTTGTGCACCGGGCCGGGAGGCGGCACCATCACTGGCGGTGCATGTCAGGGACACATCATCTGACGGCGCCTCACGGGCCTCTCACCCCCCGGGCCCCCTCCGCTTTTCCCAGAAGGATGTGAGGAGCACAGTGAGGATCAAGCGCACCCGTCTGCTCGCCGTCGCCGCCGGACTCGCGGCCGTCACCGCCCTCGGGCTCCCCGGAGCCCAGGCCGCGCCCTCCCCCGGCCCGGCCCCCGCCGCCCAGCTCGCCCGCGCCGAGCGCGCGGTCGACGCCGCCGGGGTCGGCGGCACCGCCTGGTACGTCGACCGGGCCGCCGGCCGGGTCGTCGTCACCGCCGACTCGACCGTCACCGACGCGGGTCTCGCGAAGATCCGGGCGGCGGCCGGAAGCGACGCCGGAGCCCTGCGCGTCGAGCGCGACCCCGGTGTCTTCAAGCCCCTCCTCGGCGCCGGCGACGCCATCTACGGAAGCGGCTACCGCTGTTCGCTCGGCTTCAACGTCCGCAGCGGCAGCACGTACTACTTCCTCACCGCCGGCCACTGCGGCAACGTGGTGAACACCTGGTACACCTCGTCCGCGCAGTCCACCCTGATCGGCGCCACCGTCGGCTCCAGCTTCCCGGGCAACGACTACGCCCTGGTCCGCTACGACAACACCTCGCTCAGCCACACGGGCGGCTTCACCGCCGCCGACGCCTACGTCGGCGAGTCCGTCAAGCGGTCCGGCTCCACCACCGGCACCCGCAGCGGCACGGTGACCGGCCTGAACGTCACCGTCCGCTACTCCGGCGGCGGCACGGTGAAGGGCATGATCCAGACCAACGTCTGCGCCGAGCCCGGCGACTCCGGCGGCGCGCTGTACGACGGCACCAAGGCGCTCGGCCTCACCTCCGGCGGCAGCGGCAACTGCTCGACCGGCGGCACCACGTTCTACCAGCCGGTGCCGGAGGCGCTGTCCAAGTACGGGGTCAGCCTCTACTGACCCGCCCGGAGTGCCCCCGGCCGCCGCGGCCGGGGGCATCCCCTTCCGCATCCTTGTGAATCCGTTCACAAAAGGACTTCCGGCCCCCTCGCGAGGGTCTTTCCGCGCCCCTTTCCGCAGGTCGACGGGTGTCGAATGGAGGAGACGAAGAAACAAGCGACCGGTGAGGAGGCCCGTCATGGAGGCCAAGGAGACGGTGGACGGACTCGTGGGCCGGGCGCTCGGCGCGCTCGCGGAGTTCGAGACCCTCGACCAGGACCAGGTCGACCACATCGTGAAGAAGGCGTCGCTCGCCGCGCTGGCCGCCCACGGCGAACTGGCCCGCCTCGCCGTCGAGGAGACCGGCCGCGGCCTCTTCGAGGACAAGGCCGTCAAGAACCTCTTCGCCTGCGAGCACGTCACGAACTCGATGGCCGGGCTGAAGACCGCCGGGGTGATCCGCCGCGACGAGCTGAACGGCATCACCGAGATCGCCGAACCCGTCGGCGTCGTCTGCGCGATGACCCCGGTCACCAACCCCACCTCGACGACCGTCTTCAAGGCGCTGATCGCCCTCAAGACCCGCAACCCGATCGTCTTCGCCTTCCACCCCTCCGCCCAGAACTGCTCGGCCGAGGCCGCCCGGACCGTCCGCGACGCGGCCGTCGCCGCCGGCGCGCCCGCCGACTGCGTCCAGTGGATCGAGGAGCCCTCCATGGAGGCCACCGGCCTCCTGATGCGCCACGAGGGCGTCTCCACCATCCTCGCCACCGGCGGCAACGCGATGGTCGAGGCCGCCTACTCCTGCGGCAAGCCCGCCCTCGGCGTCGGCGCCGGCAACGTCCCCGCCTATGTCGCCAAGGACGCCAAGCTCCGGCGGGCGATCCACGACATCGTCCTCTCCAAGGCGTTCGACCACGGCATGATCTGCGCCTCCGAACAGGCCGTGATCCTCGACGAGGAGATCTACGAGGAGGGCATCGCCGAGTTCCGGCGGCTCGGCGCCCATGTCGTCACCGCCGCCGAGAAGGCCAAGCTGGAGGAGTTCCTCTTCGGCGTCACCGCCCACGGCACGAACTGCGGCGGCGCGAAGCTCAACGCGGCCGTGGTCGGCAGGTCCCCGGTGTGGATCGCCGAACAGGCCGGCTTCGAGGTCCCCGAGGGCACCTCGATCCTGCTCGCCGAGTGCGCCGAGGTCGGCGAGGGCGAACCGCTCACCCGCGAGAAGCTCTCCCCGGTCCTCGCCGCCCTCAAGGCCGGCTCCACCGAACAGGGCCTCGAACTGGCCGCCGCCATGGTCGAGTTCCACGGCCTCGGACACAGCGCCGCCGTCCACACCGAGGACGAGGCGCTCGCCGAGGAGTTCGGCCGGCGGGTCAAGGCGATCCGGGTCATCGTCAACGCCCCCTCCACCTTCGGCGGCATCGGCGACGTCTACAACGCCTTTCTGCCCTCCCTCACCCTCGGCTGCGGCTCCTACGGGCACAACTCCGTCTCGAACAACGTCACCGCGGTCGACCTGATCAACGTCAAGCGGATCGGACGGCGCACCACCAACATGCAGTGGTACAAGATCCCGCCGAAGATCTACTTCGAGCGCAACGCCATCCGGTACCTCGGCGAGATGGAGGGCCTGGAGCGGGTCACCATCGTCACCGACCGGACCATGGGCGAGATCGGCCTCGTCGCCAAGGTCACCGACATCCTGAACGGGCGCGCCGAGCCCGTCGCCATCCAGGTCATCGACGACGTCGAGCCCAACCCCGAGCTCGCCACCGTCCGGGCCGGCGCCGCCGCCATGCGCGACTTCCGGCCGGACACCATCGTCGCCCTCGGCGGCGGCTCCCCGATGGACGCGGCGAAGATCATGTGGCTGATGTACGAGCGGCCCGAGGTCGAGTTCGCGGACACCAAGGAGAAGTTCTTCGACATCCGCAAGCGGGCCTACCGCTTCCCGAAGCTCGGCGAGAAGGCGAAGCTGGTCGCGGTCCCGACCACCTCCGGCACCGGCAGCGAGGTCACCCCCTTCGCCGTCATCTCCGACCCGGAGGCCGCGCAGAAGTACCCGCTCGCCGACTACGCCCTCACCCCGGACGTGGCCATCGTCGACCCGGTGCTCCCGCTGCACCTCCCGCCGACCGTCACCGCCGACTCCGGCTTCGACGCCCTGACCCACGCCACCGAGGCGTACGTCTCGGCCTACGCCAACGACTTCACCGACGGCCAGTGCCTCCAGGCCATCCGGCTGATCTTCGAGAACCTGGAGACCTGTGTGACGGAGGGCGCGAAGGCGCCCGAGGCCCGCGAGCGGATGCACAACGCGTCCACCATCGCCGGCATGGCCTTCGCCAACGCCTTCCTCGGCCTGGTCCACGCCATGGCCCACACCCTCGGCAACACCTTCCACGTCGCCCACGGCCGCACCAACGCGCTGCTCCTGCCGCACGTGATCCGGCACAACGGCACCGTCACCCACAAGGCCGTGCCGTGGCCCAAGGCCGAGACCTACCGGGCCCCCGAGCGCTACCAGGAGATCGCCCGGATGCTCGGCCTGCCGGCCGCGACCCCGGAGGAGGGCGTGGAGTCCTACGCCCGGGCCGTCGAGGAGCTGCGCGACCGCTGCGGCATCCCGGCCTCCTTCCGGGCCGAGGGCGTCGACGAGGCGGCCTTCCTGGCGGCCCTGCCGCAGCAGGCGATGAACGCCTACGCCGACCAGTGCGCCCCGGCCAACCCGCGGATGCCGATGATCGACGAGATGAAGGAGCTGATGACCCGGGCGTACTACGGCGCGTAGACCCGGACGCATGCGCGAGGAGGCCCCCCCCGCGGCGGGGGCCGCCTCGCGTCTCCGGGGTGTGAGCTACGGGCCTCGTCCCCGACCCCGGCGGGGCGCGCGCCCCCCCGCGTTCGCGTCAGGGGGGGCCGCCC